>JBDKLL010000143.1:0-2527 GCA_039795595.1 Pseudomonadota bacterium | reverse complement strand
CGGCGGTTTCGATGCTGTCCAGCGCGCGCAAGGTGGCGGCATGGCGGCGCGCGGCGGCGATCCATGCACGGGCTTCGGGGCTGGCGGATAACCGCCCCACTTCGGTTGCCGCGGCATCGATCTGGCCCGAACGCAGCAATGCCCGAGCACGCTCAACCCGGTCTTCCGGGCGCGGGGCAGCGGCATCATCGCGGTGGATCACGAACAGCGCACCCACTTGCTGGCGGAAATTGTCCCACCCGCTGGGGCTGGCTGATGCGGTGGTCAGTTTCGGGGCGATCGCATCAAGCTGCTGGGCCAGTTGGTCCAGCGTGGCCGCGGTGCCATTCGCGGCGATCAGCGCGGCAACCGCATCGGGCTGCGTCTGGCCAAAGTGCTGCTTGAGCGGTTCTGCAAGATACCCCAGCGGCGCCCCGCGTTCGATTGCGCGGCGCGTGGCGGCGGCGATCAGCAACGCTTCGGCGCGGCCGGTGGTGGCTTCGGTGCTGGCGGCTTGGGCATCGATCCGGGCGAGCCGCTGTTCAAGCAGCGCCACGCGTTGTTCGGCGGCCGCGATGCTGGTTATGGCAGGGGCAACTGCAGCGGATTGCCTGACTGGCAGGTGCACTTTGCCGCCCCAGACCAAATAGCCAAGCAGCACGGCCCCACCGATAAACGCCAGCAACGTCAGACCCAGCGCCACGCGCAAGGGGGCGGTGCGGCGGTGCGGTGCCGGGGTTACGGCTGGCGTTGGCTGCGCGCGGGTAAAGAATTCATCAGGCATACCACGGGCCTTGGCTGTGCGGCGGGGGGTGCACCCTAACGTCCGCGTCCGGTTGGTTCCGGGTCTTGGCACATCTGCCGGGCCAAGGCCAGCAAGGCGTTGTCATCGGGGGTGGCGGCCACGGCCACTTCGCCCCAGCCATCGCCCACAGCCTTGGCAATTCGCGGACCCAGCGCCGCAATCCGCAGCGATGCGCGATGCAATCCATGGGTCACGCATTGCGCGGCAAAGTGGTGGGCGGCTTCGGCCGAATGTAGCGCCACGATTGCTGGGCGGCGCAGCAGGTCGATCAGCGCGCCGGGCAGCGGTTGCGGTTCGCTGGCATAGACCACGCGTTCGTCGATCCTGATCCCGGCCGGGGCGGTTAACGCAATGCGCTCGGCCCCGGCCAGACGCAGCAACCGGGGGTGGTCTGGCGTGATCTGGTTGAGCACCGCCTGCAACCCGCCACGGCCGGTCAACGCCACGGTAAAACCCGCTGCACGGGCGGCGGCGGCGGTGGTTTCACCCACGGCATAGACCGGCAACTGGCGTAGCGCGGCAAGGCCGGCGCCGCCATGGCGCAAGGCGTTGGCGCTGCCGATCAGCAGGGCATCATGCGCGCCTAGCAGCGGGGCATCCCAGCGCCGCGGGGTGATGGTGAACAGGGGAAAGCCGTGCGTTTCGATCCCGGCCGCGCGGGCCGCCGCCACCGTGGCGGCGTTGCCGGGCTCCGGGCGGATGACCACCAGCACCGCCATCGGCGTCAGCCGTGCTCCGGCCCGGCAAAGTGGACCCGGACCGATGCCGGGGCCTGCGCCAGCAGGGTTGCCGCCAGCGCCGCCGGTCCCGCCGGATCGCCCGCGGGGAAGCGCTGGGTGGCTTCAACCTTTTCTGCGCCATCGGGGCTGTAGATTGCGGCGCGCAGGATCAGGTCGGCACCGTCATGCGTGGTCAGCACGGCGATCGGGCTGTGGCAGTTGCCACCCAATCCGGCCAGCAACGCGCGTTCAGCCAGCACCGCGGCGCGGCTGGGGGCATGATCGATCGCGGCCAGGATGGTGCGCACTGCTGCGGCATCGCTGCGGCATTCGATCGCGATCGCGCCTTGCCCCGGCGCGGGCAGCCATTCTTCTGCGGCAAGCGGGTGGCCGGTCGCGGATTCGCCCAGCCGGTTCAGCCCGGCCCGCGCGAGCAGCGTGGCATCGGCTTCGCCCGCGGCCAGCTTGGCCAGCCGGGTCGCCACGTTGCCGCGAAACGAAACCACTGTGCAATCGGGCCGGGCGTGGAGCAATTGTGCCGCCCGGCGCGGGGCGCTGGTGCCAACCCGCGCGCCGTGGGGCAAGGCGTGGATGCTGGCCGCGCCCACCAGCACGTCGCGGACGTCTTCGCGCGGCAGGATCGCAGCGATAGTCAGGCTGGCGGGGCGGATCGTTTCGACGTCCTTCAGTGAATGGACGGCAAAGTCGATCTCGCCGGTTGCCAGCCACTGATCAAGTTCCTTGGTCCACAGTGCCTTGCCGCCGATTTCAGCCAGCGGGCGATCCTGGATCTTGTCGCCGCTGGCAGTAACCGGGACGATTTCGACGCTCAGGCCGGGATGCGCGGCGATCAGCCGGTCGCGCGTTTCTTCGGCTTGGGCCATGGCCAGCGGCGAACGGCGAGTTCCAAGCTTCAACGGGCGATCAGGCAGCGGTGGACGGTTTGGCATGGTCGCTTGTGCTAGTCTGCAATCTCGGTAAGGGGAAGCCGGGATGGGGATTGTCCTCGGAATTGAATCGTCCT
>JBDKLL010000142.1:0-11416 GCA_039795595.1 Pseudomonadota bacterium | reverse complement strand
CCGCTGGCGTGGCTTGATATGATCAGCCGCAATCCGGGGGATTCGATCTCGTATTCGCCCACATTCGGCTATGATATCTGCGCCCGCCGCATTTCCAGCCAGAGCCACGTTTCCGAACGGTTTGACCTGTCGCGCTGGCGGATTGCCGGCAACGGCGCAGACATGATCCGCCCCGATGTGATGCAGGGCTTCGTCAACGCCTTTGCCGAAGCAGGCTTTCGCGCCAATGCGTTCCTGCCGTCCTATGGCCTCGCTGAGGCCACGCTGGCGGTAACGATCATGCCGCCGGGTGAAGGGATCCGCGTCGAACTGGTCGAAGAAGAACGCCTGTCGGGCACCCCGCGCGACCTGTCGCGCCCGGCGCGCTACCGCGCCATCGTCAACTGCGGCAAAGCGGTTAAAGACATGGCGCTCGAAATTCGGGGCGAACATGGCGAAGTCCTGGGCGATCACCACATCGGCAAAGTGTGGTGCAAAGGCCCCAGCGTGATGCATTCCTACTTCCGCGATCCGGAAAGCACCGCAGCATGCCTGGTCGATGGCTGGCTGGACACCGGGGATATGGGCTATCTGGTCGATGGCTACTTGTTCATTGTCGGACGCGCCAAGGACATGATCATCATCAACGGCAAGAACCACTGGCCGCAGGATATCGAATGGGCAGTCGAACAACTGCCCGGCTTCAACCACGGGGATATCGCCGCGTTTTCGGTGGAAACCGAAAACGGCGAAGAAGCCCCCGCGGTGCTGGTCCACTGCCGCGTTTCAGACCCGGCCGCGCGGATCGAACTGCGCAACCTGATCCGCGACAAGGTGCGTTCGATCACCGGGATGAACTGCATCGTCGAACTGGTTCCACCGCGCACGCTGCCGCGTACCAGTTCCGGCAAGCTGAGCCGGGCCAAAGCCAAAAAGCAGTATCTTTCGGGCGAAATCGAACCGATCCAGCTCGCGGCCTGATCGCATCTGCGCCGGGCGCGCGGACTGTGCCTTGGCCAATCTGCTGGTAATCGTTTGGGGTGGAGCGCAAAAGCGCCCCACCCCCAGCGCTTGCGCGCCGATTTGTTGCCAGGCTTCGTCCGGGTCGCAGTAGGCCGAAGCCCGGCAACAAATTCGTCTTGCTTCAGAATGCGAAAGTGCAGGCGCGGCCACCGCATTGTGCCGCGCGGACCATGCCCTAGCGCAGCAGCAGATACCCCTTGTGCGGCTGGGCAATGATCCGCACGCCGTCTTTCAATTTCTTGCGCAAATTGCAGATGATCACTTTGACGTTTTCGAACGAAATCTGGTTGTGAAAATCGCTGCAGATCTGCTGCACTTTGGCGTAGGAAATAAAATTGTGCTTATCGGCGATCAGGACTTCCATGATCGCGCGTTCCCGATCGGTCAGTCGCTCAACCGCGGCATATTCATTGACCACGCGGTCGGTCTTGATCTTCGAATTGTCCAGTTCGATCGCAGACTGGTAACGCCGCCGCATCGCCTGCACCCGCGCGACCGCTTCGACCCCCTGCATCTTTTCGATATCGAACACATCGTCGAACCCGGCGTGCAACGCCTGCGCCCGCTTTTGTGCGGTGCTGCCGCACGTCAGGCAGATCTTGACCACGCCGCTGAGCGCCGCACGATTGGCTTTCAGGAACCGCCCCATCCGGGCCACGTCATTCCCACCAACGACCAACACCCCATACCCGTTGGGATACCGTGACAGGGCCTTGGTATCGTCATCGGAAAAGTTGAACGCCACCACACCGGGGAAATACTCTTCCAGCCATGCATCCCGCTGGGCTCGGAAAGTATCATTTATGGAAATATACCTATTTTCTAGGTATTCATACGTATCTTGATCTGGCACGTCCAATGCACTGCTGCCATGCACAAGCACTGCAGAGGCACCATGCCGAACAACAACCATTACCTTAACACTCCGCCCCGCCGCAAAGATGCAGCCGCCCGAATTATTGTTTTGAGATGTGTTAAGGATATTACCTAAAGATTGCCGGCTGTCACAACGTTAACAAAAGATTTTGGTCCGATTAGACATATATCCATATTTATTATTTTATTTCAATTTGATGAAATCACTCGCCCAAGCCGGCCACCCAAGAAATTTGTAAATATTGTTGACGCCCCTGGTAGATTCATCCGCAACCCGCAGAATTCGGGCGATGCAATGGATTTCATATCCGAACGTATATTTAGGCGCGGCGGATGGGCCCGCCGAACCAGCAACCAGGTTACCACGCCAAACGCAGCAAGCCGGCGTGATCCCTTGCAGCCCGTGTCTTATTGCAATAATACAGCTTGTAGTGCAGCCGCCCAATACCCACTTTGGCTGCCCATATTTGAAAGGCACGGACGCACGCATATGGCCAGCACGCCGAATGACCGCACCGCTTCTTCCCCAACGATCACGCTAACCCCGCCCGAACCGGTGCCGGTGGTCGCGCCCGAGGCTGCGGCCGGGCTGGTCCCGGTTTCGGCGGAAGACCGTTCAAAACTGGACGCCAAGGTTGACGCGTTCATTGCCGAACTCGTCGCAGCCGATCCCAATTCGCCCGAATTCGGCCAGCAGGTCGATCAGCTTACCAACATGGGCCGCAAGGAAATCATGGCGGCAGCAGGGCTATCGAACCGGTTCCTCGACCGGCCGGTGCGCGCGATGGACAAGGACATCGGGGTTGGCGCAAACCTTGCCGAACTGCGCTGCACGGTCGAAGATCTGGATCCCGGCCGCAAGGGCAAACTTTCCACCGGACGCAAGCTGCTGGGGATCATCCCGTTCGGCAACAGCATGAAGCGCTATTTCAGCTCGTATCAATCGGCGCAGGGGCACATTCAGTCGATCCTTACCCATCTTGCATCGGGCAAAGACGAACTGCTGATGGACAACGCCGGGATCGATGTAGAGCGCCAGAAGCTGTGGGAAGCGATGGGCAACATCGAACAGATGATCCACATTTCGCGCACGCTCGACACCCGGCTGGAAGACAAAGCCGCCGATCTGGATGCCACCAATCCGGCCAAGGCCAAGGCCCTGCGCGAAAGCGCGTTGTTCTATGTCCGGCAGCGCACCCAAGACCTGCTGACGCAGATGGCGGTCACCGTGCAAGGCTATCTCGCGCTCGATCTGGTGAAGAAGAACAACATCGAACTGGTCAAGGGCGTGGACCGGGCCAGCACCACCACGGTGGCCGCGCTACGCACCGCGGTAACGGTGGCGCAGGCGATGACCAACCAGCGGCTGGTGCTGCAACAGATCACTGCGCTGAACGATACCACTGCGAACATCATCGATTCGACCGGCACCCTGTTGAAAGAGCAGACCGCCACGATCCACGAACAGGCCGCATCCGCCACGATCCCGCTGGAAACGCTGCAACGCGCATTCCAGAACATTTACGACACGATGGACAACATCGATACGTTCAAGCTGAAAGCGCTCGACAGCATGAAGCAGACCGTGACCACGCTTTCCTCCGAAGTCGAAAAGTCCAAGGGCTATATCGCCCGGACCGAAGGTACGGCGCAGGCACAGCTGGCCAGCGAAGCACCGGCTCTGCTCAGCCTGGAGGGCTAAGTGGCCAACGATGCCCGCCATGCCGAACAAATCCTGAGCCAAGCGCGCCAATCGCTGGCCCACCAGCGTGCCGGCGGGCGGCGTAGCGGCAAGCGGTCGCTTGGACGCCGGGCGGCGGCGCTGAAACGCGAACACGCGCTGCGTAAGTTGCTGCGCGTGGGGCTGGCCAGCGGCGCGATCATCCTCGCCGCGATGATCGCCGGACTGGTGATCGACGGGATCGGCTGGACCGGGATCATTATCACCCTGCTGGCGCTGATCGGCGCGGCGGTGCTGTTTGGCACGTTTCCCCGATTGGCCCTGCCCACGCGGGAATCACTGGGCAGCGGCAGCGTGAAATCGCTGGTCGGGCGCACCGAACTGTGGCTGGAAGGGCAGCGGGCGGCGCTGCCGGCCCCGGCCGTAAAACTGGTCGATCATATCAGCCTGCAACTGGATGCACTGGGCGTGCAGCTGGATGGGCTGGACGAAGCGCTGCCCGCGGCGCGCGAGGTGCGCACGCTGGTTGGCGAACATCTACCCCAACTGGTAACCAGCTACACCAGCATTCCGGCCCACTTGCGCGCCGAACCGCGCGCCGGGCGCACGCCGGACGAGCACCTTGCGGACAGCCTTGGCAAGATCAGCGCCGAGATTGACAGCGTTACCCGCCAACTGGCAGCGGGTGCGATCGACGATCTTGCAATCCAAACCCGCTTCCTCGACTACAAGTACGGGGCAGCGCTTGATAGCCCGGAAGGCCACCCCTGAATGCGCATGAACTTTCCCCACTCGCTCGGCCGGGATGAACTGCGCCGCCGCCTGCGCGAACACGAAGCAGACATCGCCCAGATCGCACCGGCCGGAATGGCCGAAGTCAGCACCAGTTGGCCCAGCGAAGATCGCATGGCGCTGAACATTACCGCGATGGGCAAAACCATCGCCGGCGCGATCGATATTTCCGACAGCGAACTGGCGTTCGAATTCGACTTGCCAATGGCGCTGTCATTCGCCGGCCCGATGCTGCGTTCGGCGATCGAACCCAAAGTGGCCAAGCTGCTCGCCTAACGCGGCGCTCAATGCTCTAGAAATTCGCGCGGGATCTTGAGTTGCTGCGCGGCGACTTGCGTTTCGCGCAGGAACAGCGTCAGCGCATACATCAGCAGCGCAATCGCCAGCAGGAACGTCCCCGCGGCCACGCGCTGCAGGTTCATGCTGAACAGTTCTTCGCAGAACAGCACCGCCACGGTCGTGCCGATCGCCAACCCGCTGACCACCAGCAGCCGCATCGCCCGCGTCACCAGATCGATGCGCTGGTCGATCATCCGGATTTCGGCCACGACCATATCGTGTTCTGGGCCGGCGGTGGCGACATGGCGATCTTGCAAAGTCCGCGCCCGGTCCACCACGCGCCCCAGCCGGGTGGACAGCAGGTTGAGGATATTGCCCATCGCCACCAGCACGAACACCGGGGCAAGCGCGAGCTGAATGGTCTGTGCGATCATGCCCTTGGTTTATCGGGCAACCCATCCCAAATACAAGAGCGTAACTGCGCCATCACCACCGGGAACCACACTGCCATGTCGAAGCTGCTGTGCACTATCGCGATTGGGATCATTGCCACACTCACCCTTGGCGGCTGCAGCGCCGTGTTTGCCAAGCACCCGGTGGGCAACTCCGCCGTGCCGCAACCGGCCAAGCCGGTTGACCTGTCCCGCTATCTGGGGCGATGGTACGAATTGGCCCGCTACGAACAAGGTTTCCAGAAAGACTGCGATGGCGTGAGTGCAGACTATGCCCGCCGCGATGATGGCATGATCAGCGTGATCAATACCTGCCGCAAGCCGGACGGCACGGTGTCGCAAGCCAAGGGCCGCGCCAAAGTGGCTGACCCGGCCACCAACGCCAAACTGAAAGTCAGCTTCTTTGGCCCGTTCTTCGGCAACTATTGGGTGCTTGATCGCGCCGACGATTATAGCTGGGCGATCATCGGCGAACCCTCGGGCCGCTACTTGTGGATCCTGGCGCGCGAACCGAACCCCGGGGCCGCCGCGACCGACGCCTTGATCGCCCGCACCGGCGCACTGGGGTATGACACCACCATGCTGCGCCGCACCCGCCAGCCGTGATCCCCCAGCCCGCTTAGCGCCCGCTGGTCAGCAAGGTATCAACCACCGAAGGATCGGCCAGCGTCGACGTATCGCCAAGGTTCGACACGTCCCCTTCGGCAATCTTGCGCAGGATCCGGCGCATGATCTTGCCTGACCGCGTCTTGGGCAGACCGGGCGCGAAATGGATCACATCAGGCGTAGCGATCGGGCCGATTTCCTTGCGGACCCACGCGACCAGTTCCTTGCGCACGTCCTCGCTGGGCGCTTCGTTGGCGTTAAGGGTGACATAGGCATAGATCCCCTGCCCCTTGATCTCGTGCGGCATCCCCACCACCGCGGCTTCGGCCACGCGGGCGTGGGCGACCAGCGCGCTTTCCACTTCGGCCGTGCCCATCCGGTGCCCGGACACGTTGATCACATCGTCCACCCGGCCGGTGATCCAGTAATAGCCATCCGCGTCTCGGCGGCAACCATCGCCGGTGAAATACTTGCCGCGATAGGTGGTGAAATACGTCTGGAAGAACCGTTCGTGATCGCCCCACACGGTGCGCATCTGCCCCGGCCAGCTTTGCGTAATGCACAAATTGCCTTCGGTTGCCCCGTCCAGCACCGTGCCTTCGCCATCGACGATCTGCGGCACCACCCCGAACATCGGGAAGCTGGCCGCACCGGGTTTCAGCGCATGGGCGCCGGGCAGCGGGGTCATCATGCAGGCGCCGGTTTCGGTCTGCCAATAGGTATCGACAATCGGGCAGCGTTCATCGCCCACCACCCGCCAGTACCACTCCCACGCTTCGGGATTGATCGGTTCGCCCACTGAGCCGAGCAGGCGCAGGCTTTTACGGCTGGTCCGCTTAACCCATTCATCGCCTTCGCGCATCAGCGCGCGCAGTGCGGTCGGCGCGCCATAGAAGATGTTGACGTTGTGGCGATCGACAATTTCCCAGAACCGGCTGTGATCAGGATAGTTGGGCACCCCTTCGAACATCACCGTCGTCGCCCCGTTGGCCAGCGGGCCATAGACGACATAGCTGTGCCCGGTGACCCAGCCGACATCGGCCGCGCACCAGTAGATTTCACCGGGGCGATAATCGAACACGTAATGGTGCGTCATCGCCGCCCACGTAAGATACCCGCCGGTAGTGTGCAGCACGCCCTTGGGCTTGCCGGTAGAGCCAGAGGTATAGAGAATGAACAGCGGATCTTCGGCGTTCATTTCTTCATAAGGGCACTCAGCCGCAACGGCCTGCTTAAGATCGTCCCACCAGTGATCGCGGCCGGAAGCCATGCCCACATCGTTGCCAACGTGGCGCACCGTCAGCACCGCGCCAACCGACGGGCAGGTTTGCAGCGCTTCATCGACATTGGCCTTCAGCGGCACCAGCTTGCCCCCGCGCATCCCGGCGTCCGCGGTAATCACGATCGAACTGTCGCAATCCTGAATCCGGCCCGCCAGTGCTTCGGGGCTGAACCCGCCGAACACGATCGAATGGATCGCCCCGATCCGGGTACAGGCCAGCATCGCCACCGCCGCTTCGGGGATCATCGGCAGGTAAATGGTGATCCGATCGCCCTTGCGGGCGCCGAGTTGTTTGAGCGCATTGGCCATCCGGCACACTTCGCCGTGCAACTGGCGGTAGGTCAGGCGGCGCTGGTGCTGGCTATCATCACCTTCCCAGATAATCGCCACCGTATCGCCCCGTTCGGCCAGATGGCGATCAAGGCAGTTGGCCGCAACGTTCAACGTGCCATCGGCAAACCATTCGATCCCGAAATCGGCTTCGTCATAACTGCACCGGCTCAGCTTGGTCCACGGCTTGATCCAGTCCAGCCGGGCGGTTTCATCACGCCAGAACGCTTCGGGTTCATCCAGCGACCGCTGATAGAGCTGCTGATACCGTTCGGCGTTTACATACGCGCGGCTGGCCCATTCGGCGGGGACGGGATGGTTGCTGGCCATGGATGCTTTCTCCGGGAATCGTTTCTGGCAGTTAACGGGGCACGGGGCGGATGGTCAACCAAACCCGCTTATCGAAACCAACGCTGCTGCCAGCCATAGATCGCAGCGACAGGCCGCCCTTGCGCATCACTGGCCGGGCGAAAGCGAAACCGCTCCAGCGCAAGCCGGCACGTCAGCGCATCGGCTGCGGGATCAGGGCTGGCACGCACCACGCGGCACGCGGTTGGCCGGCCTTCAGCGCTGACCGTGATGGCGATGATGACCGCCGACCCCAGTCGCAGCGCCCGTCCAACCTTGTCGTAATCGCGTTCGGCAATCGTCCCGGCGATCTTTTCCGGGGGGCGGGCCAGTGCGCCGCCCAGCCCGTTGCCAGTTCCGCCAGCCCCGGTGCCACTGCCCGTGTTCGCCGCGCCCGATTGATCGGCACTCCCTGTGCTGGCCGCCGCGGGGGCAGGCTGCACTGCCAGCGCAATCCGCGGATCAGGGGCGGCAACCGCGCGCGGCACCGCCTTGCGCCCCGCGGCTCCTGCTGCCCCGGCCGCCGGCTGATCGGGGATCGCTGGGGGTGATGGCGGGGGCGGCGGGGCTGTTACCGTGACAGGGAAAGTTGACACCACGGCCTCTACGGCACGTTCGGCCGCATCGGGGGCGAATGCGCGGATCAATGCCGCCACCACCGCAATGTGCAGCACGACAACCACCACCGCCACCCCGAACCGGGTGCGGCGTGGGATGCCGCGATCTCTCATTGCCGGTCAAGCATCTGCGTAGCCATCAGTGGTGCGTCCGACCTTTGCGTTCGGCGCGAAAGCGGGTGTAGCTATCGAGCACCTTGCGCATTTCGGCAATCGCGCGTTCGCGTTCGCGCTGATCGTCGATCCGGGCCAGTTCGCGTTTCAACCCGGTGACGAAATCGGCATAGCTGTTCTGCCAATCATGCCCCAGTGCCGCAGTCAGATCGCTGCGCCCGGTCTTGATCCGGCGCGCCGGTGCGGCGGCAGGTAGCACGTAAGTTTCGCCAATTTCAGGAGTCACAATCGGGGTGCCGGGCACGCGGTTGCTGGCCAGTCCGCGCAAGGCATCCAGTGCCCCCTGCTCGCCATGAACCAAAAACAGGCTACCCGCGATCGGCGCGCGTGCGGTGATCCAGTTCAGCAATTCGCCCTGATCGGCGTGGGCGGAATAATGATCGATCCGACGGATCGCAGCACGCACGATCACGTCTTCGCCGGAAATCCGCACCCGCCCGGCCCCATCAAGGATCACCCGCCCCAACGATCCCTGCGCCTGATAGCCGACGAACAACACCGTCGATTCGCGGCGATGCAGATTATGGATCAGGTGGTGCCGGATGCGCCCGGCTTCGCACATGCCCGATGCGGCCATGATGATCGCGCCCGACACCGAATTCAGCCGGATCGATTCCTGCACGCTTTCGGTGAAATGGAAATTGGGGCAATTGAACGTGCAGTCCGGATCGACATCTTCCAGTTCGCCGGCGTGCTGGGAAAATACTCGCGTGGCCTGACTGGCCAGTGGGCTATCGATGAATACCGGCACATCCGGGATTGCCTTGGAACGGGCCAGTTCCGCAATATCCAGCAGCAGTTCCTGCGTGCGTTCCAGCGCAAAGGTGGGGATCACCAGATTGCCGCCACGCGCCAGTGCGCCACGGATTTCGGCTTCCAGCAATTTGCGCCGCGCCGGGATCGTAATCGGTTCACGGGCGCGGTCGCCATAGGTGCTTTCGCACAGCACGTGATCGAACCCCGCCGGGCCGGCAGGATGCGGGTGGAAGGTTTTATTGTCAGGGCCAAGGTCGCCCGAACACAGCACCCGCGCCCCGCCAGCTTCCAGTTCCGCCGACGCCGACCCCAGAATGTGCCCGGCATTCCACAACCGCACCCGGAACCCCGGTGCCGGTTCGAACCATTCTTCCAGCGCAACGGGCGCGCATTGTCCCCACGCGGCCAAAGCATCGGCTTCGGTATAAAGGGGGGTAAACTCTTCGTCCCCGGCCCGATCACGCCGGCGATTGCGGCGCTGGGTATCGGCTTCCTGAATTCGCCCGGCATCGGCCAGCATATATTCCAGCAGGTCGGCCGTGGGCTGGGTGCACCAGATCCGCCCGGTGAACCCTTCGGCCACCAGCCGGGGCAGCAGCCCGGAATGATCGATATGGGCGTGAGTAAGCACCACGGCATCGACTTTGCGCGGGTCAAACCCAAACGCCCCGGCATTCAGCCCTTCCAGCGTGCGCGAGCCTTGGAACAGCCCGCAATCGACCAGCACCCGCGATCCTCCGCAGACGAATTCGTGGCACGAACCGGTTACGGTGCGCGCTGCGCCATGCAGGGTCAGCGTCAGGTCTTGGGTCATCGCGGTAGAGTGGCCTTGTTCCAAACGGCTGGCAAGCCATCCCGCCAACCCCATACGATTATGACCACGCGCGCCGATCTTGCGATGATCCTGATCAAAGATCACCGCCGCCGTAAGGGAAATATGCGCCATCTTGGGGAAAAACGACCGATCATGTCGTAATCTTGCAGACTTGCTTGCCGCCATGATCTAGGGGCCGTAGCGAATCCCCGCATACGTTTGCGCAAACGGAGACCAGTGATGTCAAATACCGCCCTGCCCGCCGCCCCGACCAATCATGCCGGGCTCGTTGCATGGGTAGCGGAAATGGCAGCATTGGCCCAGCCCGATGCAGTGGTGTGGTGCGATGGATCAGACGCGGAATGGAACCGGCTGACCCAGCAACTGGTCGACGCCGGAACCCTTGTCCGACTTGATCCGGTTAAGCGCCCCAACAGCTTCTATGCCCGCTCTGATGCCAGCGACGTGGCCCGGGTCGAAGGCCGCACCTTCATCTGTTCACAGCGCGAAGAAGATGCCGGGCCGACCAACAATTGGCGCGATCCGGCCGATACCCGCGCCACGATGCAGCGCCTGTTCACCGGCTGCATGGCCGGGCGCACGATGTATGTCGTGCCGTTCTGCATGGGCCCGCTGGGCAGCGAACATTCGGTCGTCGGCGTCGAACTGACCGATAGCCCTTATGTGGTGCTGTCGATGAAGATCATGACCCGGATGGGCAAGGGCGCGCTCGACATGCTGGGCGATGACGGCTTCTTTGTGCCCTGCCTGCACTCGGTCGGGATGCCGCTGGCGGCGGGTCAGGCCGATGTGCCGTGGCCGTGCAACGATGAAAAGTGGATCGTCCACTTCCCCGAAACCCGCGAAATCTGGTCTTATGGTTCGGGCTATGGCGGCAACGCCCTGCTCGGCAAGAAGTGCCTGGCGCTGCGCATTGCCAGCGTGATGGCGCGTGATGATGGCTGGCTGGCCGAACACATGCTGATCCTCAAGCTGACCGGCCCGGCCCAGAACGTCCACTATGTCACCGCGGCGTTCCCATCAGCGTGCGGCAAGACCAACATGGCCATGCTCGAATCCGCGCTGCCGGGTTGGAAGGTCGAAACCGTGGGCGATGACATCGCGTGGATGCGGCTCGGTCAGGATGGCCGGCTCTATGCGATCAACCCCGAAGCCGGGTTCTTCGGCGTGGCCCCGGGCACTGGCCCCAATACCAACCGCAACGCGGTGGAAACGCTCCACTCGAACGCGATCTACACCAACACCGCGCTGACCGCCGATGGCGATGTGTGGTGTGAAGGCCTGACCAAAACCCCGCCCGAAGGCCTGATCGATTGGCAGGGCAATGCGTGGTCCCCCGCCAGCGGCACCCCCGCCGCGCATCCCAATGCCCGCTTCACCGTGCCG
>JBDKLL010000141.1:0-7039 GCA_039795595.1 Pseudomonadota bacterium | reverse complement strand
GGCACGCCTTTGCCAGCGCCCTGCGCAGGTGGCAAGGCTTGGCCATGCTTGTCGGCGCGGCGTTTTTACCCCATGACCGCAGGCACGATGCACGATCTGGCAGACTTTACCGCCGCAGCGGACGCATACGGGGCGGTTGCCGTAACCTTCCGCGGCGTGCTCAATGTTGCCACGGTGGGGCAACTTGACCCGCAGTTGCGTAGTCTGGACGGCACGGTGCGGCGGATCGATCTGGCGCAAGTAACCGATATCGATACCGCCGGGGCGTGGATTGTCTGGCGGCTGGCGCGCGATTGCGGGGCCGAAATCGTCGGGGCCAGCGATCGGGCCAAGCGGTTGATCGCAGCGGTGCAGCCCCTGCCTGAAACCGGCCCGATCGTGCCGGCCCGGCTGCCGGTGCTGGAACGCGTGCCCGAAGCGGTCGGGATGGAAGTGGCCAATCTTGGCGCGGGGGTGATCGGGATCCTCGATTTCTTTGGCGCGCTGTTGATTGCCCTGCGCAACGTCGCGTTCGGGCGATCACGGTTCCGGACCAATGCTCTGGTCCGCCAATTGGAACTGGTGGGGGTTACCGCCCTGCCGATCATTGGGTTGATGAGCTTTCTGATCGGGATCGTCATTGCCCAGCAAGGCGCGGTCCAGCTCGAACAGTTTGGGGCTGAAATTTATACCGTTAACCTGACCGGGCGGCTCAGCTTGCGCGAACTGGGTATCCTGATGACCGCGATCATGGTGGCGGGGCGATCGGGATCGGCCTTTGCTGCGCAGATCGGCACGATGAAGCTGACCGAGGAAGTCGATGCGATGCGCACCATCGGGGTTTCGCCGATGGAGGCGCTGGTTGTGCCGCGGGTGCTGGCGGCGGTGCTGATCATGCCGTTATTGGGGTTTTATTCCGCCTTGTTGGCGATCATCGGCGGGGCGTTCATTTCCACGATGACGCTGGACATCCCGTTTGCGACGTTCCTGTTGCGGATCCAGGAAGTGGTGCCGCTGCGCGATCTGTGGGTCGGGCTGATCAAGGGGCCGGTGTTTGGCCTGATCGTGGCGTTGGCTGGCTGTTATCAAGGGATGCAGGTGCACGGCAATTCCGAAGAAGTCGGCCGCCGCACCACGACCGCGGTGGTACAGGCGATTTTCGCAGTGATCGTGCTGGACGCGTTCTTCGCGGTGTTCTTCACCGAAGTGGGGTGGGGATGAACGCGGATCATTACAGCGGTGAATTCCCGATCGTGGTCGATGGCTTGACCAATGCCTTCGGCGATCACGTGATCCATGAAAACCTTGCGTTGCAGGTGCGGCGCGGGGAAATCATCGGCGTGGTGGGTGGTTCGGGCACCGGCAAATCGGTGCTGATGCGTTCGATCATCGGCCTGCAACCGCCGCGTGGAGGGCGGATCGAAGTGCTGGGCCAGCCGCTGGTCGATGGGCATTATGGCGGCGCTGTCGATATGCGCAGCCGCTGGGGCGTGCTGTTTCAGGGCGGGGCGCTGTTTTCCACGCTGACAGTGGCGGAAAACGTCGAAGTGCCGTTGCGTGAATTCTATCCCGAAATCAGCGACGAACTGCGCCACGAAATTGCCCGTTACAAGGTCATGCTTTCCGGCCTGCCGCCCGAAGCCGCGGCCAAGTATCCGGCGGAACTATCCGGCGGGATGCGCAAGCGCGCAGGTCTGGCCCGGGCCTTGGCACTCGATCCGGAACTGCTGTTTCTGGATGAACCGACCGCCGGGCTGGACCCGATCGGCGCCGCCGCGTTCGATGCGCTGACCAAGGAATTGCAGGAAACGCTGGGGCTGACGGTGTTCCTCATCACCCACGATCTCGATACGCTGCACGAAATCTGTGATCGGGTGGCGGTGATCGCTGATCGGCGGGTGATCGCGGTTGGCACGATCGCCGAACTGCTGGCGCTCGATCACCCGTGGATTCAGGAATACTTCAACGGCCCACGCGGGCGCGCGGCGCACCTTGCCAGCAAGGCAATGGACAAGCCGGTTGGCAGGGGGGCATAAGGCGCAGCAATGGAAACACGGGCCAATCACGTTTGGGTGGGTGCGGTTACGCTGGCGTTGCTGGCGGTGGTTGCGGCGTGCGTGATCTGGATTTCGCGGCTGGGCGAAGCGCACCTGCGCGATTACGATATCTTCTTCAAACAATCGGTCGATGGCTTGTCCAAGGGATCGTCGGTCACTTTTTCGGGTGTGCCGGTGGGGCAGGTCAAGGAAATCGAACTGTGGAGCAAGGATCCCGGCTTTGTCCGCGTGCGAATTGCGGTGAAGGACAGTGTGCCGATCCTGATCGGCACCAGCGCGACGATGCAAAGCGGGTTTACCGGGGTGTCCAACGTCCAGTTGGAAGGGGCCACCCGCGGTGCCCCGCCGATTACCGAACTTGGCCCCGAAGGCGCGCCGGTGATCCCGACCAAGCGCGGCGGACTGGGCGAATTGCTGAATTCGGCCCCGGTTTTGTTGGAACGCTTGGCCACGCTGACCGAACGCCTGACCACCGTCTTTTCGGACCAGAACCAGCAATCAATTGAACATATTCTGACCAACACCGATCGGCTTACCGCCAATCTGGCCAAGGCATCGCCGCAAGTTGAAGCCACGCTGGTTGAACTGAAAGGCACGCTGGCACAGGCCCGCCTAGCGCTGGTTCAGTTCGAAGCGGCCACGGCATCGACCAACGCCCTGATCAACGGCGATGGTAAGCAGATGATGCAGCAATTCCGCGCCTCGCTTAAATCGGTTGACCGCACGGCCAATGCGCTTGAAACGCTGGCTAACGATGCCCGCCCGGCCGCGCGGCAATTGTCGGAAACCACCATTCCCGAAGCCCAGAACGCGATCCGCGATCTGCGCGCCACCACCCGGGCCCTGCGCGACATGACCGAACGTCTGAACGATCAGGGGGCGGGCGCTGTGCTCAGCGGGCAGAAACTGCCGGATTACAAACCATGATGTGCACCCCCACGAACCCGTTCGCGACACCTGCGAAAATGGCAGCCGCCGCGCTGCTCACGTTTGCGCTTGGCGGCTGTCTCAGCCTTGGCGGGGGTGGCGGGAAAACCCCGCCTGAACTGCTCACGCTCAACGCGGAGCAAGGCCCGCAGGCCGGAACCGGGGCCAGTGGCAAGGCCGCCGATGCGCTGTTGGTCATGGAGCCTGAAACCGATCGCCGGCTGGCGGTGCTGCGCGTGCCGGTGCAAATTGATGCCGCGCGCGTGGCTTATCTGATCGATGCGCAATGGGTTGATCGGCCGGCCCGCCAATTTGCCCACCTGCTGGCCGAAACCCTGCGTGCGCGCGGCGGGCGGCTGGTGCTGGAAGAAGGTCAGGGCGGCGCTATCGCCGGGTCGCGGCTGGCCGGCCAGTTGGTTGACATGGGTTACGATGCGCGCAGCGGCGCGGTTGTGGTGCGGTACGATGCGCTGCGAACCACCGCGACGGGCGATGTCATGACCCGGCGGTTCGAAGCCGTGGTTCCCGGTGTTTCGCCCAAGGGCGGGCGGATTGGCGCGGCGCTGAATCAGGCGGCCAACGATGTCGCGCAGCAAGTGGCTGACTGGATCGCGAACTAACCCCGCGCCGCGCGCGCAAACGCCATTGCCGCCGTAAACGTTGCCAGCCGGCGTTCGCGCAGGGCGGCGGCTTCATAATCCTGCCCCCACAGTTCGACCTGCCAATCTTCTTCAAGGTTGGCCGCCGCCCACAGCGTTGCTGCCACAGCATCGGGTGCCAGCGCCGCCCACCCGATCACCAGCGAGGCGGCAAGCGATGTCAGCGTGGTCAGCGCGGCAAGCGTGAAGTTGTCTTGGGCTGCAAGGATGGCTTCCAGCCGCTTTAACGTTTCGGCTGGTTGCGGGCGGTGGATTACCCCGCTGATGCGATCGAAGTGCACGTCCCAGCGGGCCTCGGCTGCGGCCAGCAGCGGCTCCCAGACCTCCAGCTGGCGCTGATGCAGGGCTTCGTCTGGGTCGGCACGATAACACAGCGTGTCGGTTTCGGCGAAGCGCAGCAGGTTCTGCACCGCGGCGGCGCGGTCTGGCCCCACCACATCGATCGCGTGATCGGCCATGTCGCGCAGCATGAACGCGGCCGGGTCGATTTCATCCCCTTGTGCCGCCCATTCGCCGGCCAGCATCGCGGCCAGCGCCTGCGTGGGGACCGCTTGCGCGCGCCCGCCAACCGTTTTCAGCGGACGCTTATCAAGCATGACCTGCCATGCCGAACCATCGGCGCTGGGAGCAGTTGTTACGGTGGTGTAGAAGCGTTTCATTGCGGTGGGCTTTTCCAGCGCTTGGCCAGGATGATCGGGACCACAAACAGGTTCGTTATCCCGATCACGAACAATAGGGCGCCGATCGATTGGGGAAGGGGCAGCTTGCCGGCCAGCACCGATAGCCCGGCCATGGCCAGCAGTGCACCAGCCAGCCGGACCAGTTGCATAGTGAAAAAGCGGGATTTGGCGGGGTCGTGGCTCATTGCAGCAAATCCAGCAGATGCGCCGGGCTATGCGCGATGGCCGTGGCCCCCGCCGCGATCAGTTCGGTTGGGGTGTGATAGCCCCAATCCACCCCGATTGCCCGCACCCCGGCGTTCACCGCCATCGCGATGTCATACTGGGTATCGCCGATCATCACCGTATCGGCGGGCGTGGCCAGCGTATCGGCCAGCGCCTGTTCGATCATCGAGGGGTGCGGTTTGGAGGGGTGGTAATCGGCGGTTTGCAACGTGGCGAAATGGCCCGTCAGCCCATGGGTGGCAAGGCAATGGTCCAGCCCGCGCTGGGCCTTGCCGGTGGCCACGCCCAGCGTCCAGCCCGCGGCCCGCAGCGCGTCGAGCAGTTCACGGATGCCAGCATAGAGCGGTTCGTTCAGCTCGCCGTTTTCGCGCGCGGTGCGGAACGCATCGCGATACGTGGCATCGATGTCGCGGCGCAGGGCATCATCGGCATCGGGCAGCAGAATGCGGATCGCTTGCGGCAGGCTTAACCCAACGATCCGCCGCACCTGATGCCGGTCGGGCCGGGGCAGGCCGCACCCGACGAACGCGGCATCCATCGCCGTGCAGACTGCCGCCTGCCCATCGACCAGCGTGCCATCGCAATCGAAGATCGCCAGCCGAACGCTCATCGCGCAGCAGGACGGCGCGGGGCCCCACCAGTGCGGCCAGCAGGCTTGCCGCCAGATCGCCCAGCAGGCTTTCCTGCGGGCTTGCTGGCCGGCTTCCCAGCCGGTTTGGGCGAACCTTTGCCCTTGGTGGGGCCGCGGCTTTTCCGGGGGGCGGAATCGCTGTCCCCGCGGGTGCGGCGTTCGCCTCGGCGTTCTTTGCGATATTGCTTGGCGTGGGCTTTGGCGGCGGTTTTCTGGGCTTCGCGCTCGGGCACTTTGGGAGCATCGGGCAGGGCCGCGCCATCGGTTTCGTCAAAGCCGAGGTTGGCCATGCTGGCGGCGAAATGTTCGGGCAATTCGGCCACTACGTCGAGCGGGGTGCCATCGGGGTGATCGATGATCAACCGGCGGGCGTGGAGGTGCATCTTGCGGCTGATGCTGCCCGACAGGAATGCGTCTTGCCCGCCATATTTGCCATCACCCACGATCGGGTGGCCGATTGCCGCCATGTGCACGCGCAGTTGGTGGGTGCGCCCGGTCAGCGGTTGCAGTTCGACCCAGCACGCGCGGTTCCCCGCCCGGTCAAGCACCCGGTAGCGGGTCCGCGCGGTCTGACCGTGTTCGGACTTGTCGACCATCATCTTTTCGCCGCCGGTGCCCGGCTGTTTGGCCAGCGGCAGGTCGATCAGGCCGTCTTCGATATCCGGCACGCCGATAATTAGCGCCCAATAGATTTTGCGCGCGGTACGGCCGGAAAAACGCTTGGAAAAAAACGATGCGCTGCCCGGCGTGCGGGCGATCAACAACACGCCCGAAGTGTCCTTGTCGAGCCGGTGGACCAACCGCGGGCGCGGACCGGTTTCGGCAAAGGCATCCAGCAGCCCGTCAACGTGTTCATAGGTGCCGCTGCCGCCCTGTGTGGCCAGACCCGGTGGCTTGTTCAGCACGATTGCGGCGCGATCTTGCGTGATGACCATGCTTTCGGCCAGATCGAGCTGCGCTTCGGTCAGCGGTTTGCGTAACCGGGGCTTGCGTTCGCCATCGCCGGCCAGATTGCCGCTGGGCGGCACGCGCAAGACCTGCCCGGCGCTCAACCGGTCGGCCACATCGGCGCGCTTGCCATCGATGCGGATCTGCCCGGTGCGCGCCCAGCGGCTGACCGTGGCAAAGCCGACTTGCGGCAAGTGGCGCTTGAACCAGCGATCAAGCCGTGCGCCATCGTCATCAGCGCCCACGGTGAATTGGCGGACCGTATCGTTCATCCCAGCACTCGCATCATCATAAGGCCCAGCAACAGACCGGCCACGCCCGCGCCCAGCGATAGCGCGGCATAAATCGCCGCATTAGCGAGGGCGCCGCGTTCGATAAAATTGACCAGTTCGAGGCTGAAGGCCGAAAAAGTGGTAAACCCACCCAGCACACCCACGCCCAGTATCAGGCGCCAGCTTTCGCCGCCCCAGGCCGATTGGCCGCCATGCCGCGCCAACCATCCGGCCAGCAGGCCCATGGCGATGCTGCCGGCCACGTTGACGGTCAGGGTCGAAACTGGAAAGGCGCTGGCCGCAACCGGCCCGATCGCCCGGATCCATGCCCGGCTGACGATATAACGCAGCCACGCGCCGATCCCGCCGCCAACGGCGACAAACAGCGAAGAAGCAAGGAACGTGGGCGGGTTCATCGCCGCCCCTTAGCCGCTTGGTGGGGAAAGCGCCACTCTTCGTGCCGCGGGCAGTTTGGCATTCGCAGCTTGCCTTGCTGGTGCGACTCTGCTAGCCGCCCGCCGGTTCGAGCCAATCCTGTTTGGGATTCGGCCCGCGTTTTGTTTTCTGATTCGGTAAGGTGCTCCCCCGCACCGGCAAGCTGCGGGGTTCTTGCCTTTCGTTTGTGAGGTGTGTCGGTTTATGCAAATTCTCGTCCGCGACA
>JBDKLL010000140.1:0-3214 GCA_039795595.1 Pseudomonadota bacterium | reverse complement strand
GCGTGATCAACGGCGTGCAAACGTTCGTTCCGCGCATGGTCGAACGGGTCAAGGCCGGGCAGCAAGTTGGCGGGCACGTGGTCAACACCGCGTCGATGGCCGGGTTCCTGTCATCCGGCAGCCCGGGGATCTACAACACCACCAAGGCGGCGGTGCGGGCGCTGTCGGAATCGCTGCGCTACAGCCTGTTGCAGTATGGGATCGGCGTTTCGGTGCTGTGTCCGGGGCTGGTCAAAAGCCTGATCTACGCCAGCGATGCGATCCGCCCCGATGATCTGAAGGGCGCGATGAAGGCGGTTGATGCAGCCGCGGTTGAACGGTTGCAGGGCGTGCACGAATTCGGGATGGAACCCGATGTGATCGGTGCACGCGTGGTTGAAGCGATGGCGGCCAACCGGCTGTATATTTTTAGCCACCCTGACCACAAAGACGAGCTGCGCGAAGTGTTCGACTATATCCTTGATCACTATCAGGACTATCCGAAGGATCCCGGCTTCGATCAGCGCGTGGCGTTTGAAAAATTCCGCGCCGATGCCGGGCGTGAGGCCCGCCGTAAATCGCTGGAAGCCGGCTGATCCGGCGATTTGCCGCCTGTCCCAAACCGGGGCGCTGCCACCGGAGCGGTTGCCAGTTGATGGATTTCAGGTGAAAACCGATGCAACTCAAAAGGTTGTGTCGCAATGGCGGTGGTCGCCGTATATAGCATTAAGGGCGGGGTCGGCAAAACGACGCTGGCGGTCGATCTGGCGTGGCGCTGGGCGGCCTTGGCCGGGCGGCCCACTTTGTTGTGGGATCTTGATCCCCAGAACGGCGCAGGATTTCTGTTGGGGTTCGATGATCCCGCGGTGCAGCGCGCAGCGGCGGTGTTTCAACGCGAAGGCCAGTTTCGCGAGATGATCCGCCAGACCGGGTATCGCCCGCTTGATTTGCTGCAAGCCGATCAAAGCCTGCGCGCACTGCCGGCGCAACTGGCGCGGATGGGGCATCGGCGGCGACTGCGCACGGTCACTTCGCTGCTCAAGGCGCAGTACCAGCGGATCGTGATCGATTGCCCGGCGGGGCTGAATGAAGTGTCCGAACAAGTGCTGGCAGCGGCGGATGTGGTGATCGTGCCGTTGCCCGCATCGCCGCTGTCGGCGCGGGCGCTGGAAATGCTGCGTCGGGAAATGACCCGCGGCGGGATCCGCCATGCCCCGATCCTGCCGGTGCTGTCGTTTTACGATGCGCGGCGGCGGCTGCACCGCGAAGTTGCGGCAGGGATCGCGCAAGGCTGGCCGATCCTGCCGATGGCCAGCCAGATCGAACAGACCGCGGTGCGGCGCGTGCCGCTGGGTGCGTTCGCGCCGCAATCGCCTGCCGCACAGGCGATGGGCCGGGTGTGGCAGGGGATCGATGCCAAATTGGCGCAATTGGGGCTTTAGGTGATCGTCTGGCGTTGGCTGGCAGCAAGTTTTCCACCTGAATAGCCGCTCGCCCGGCCGCTGGCGGGTGGACGCGCGCGCCCGGTTTGGGCAATTGGACCGGCCATGTGGCAATTATACCAGTTCCCGCTCTGCCCGTTCAGCCGCAAGGTTCGCCTGTTGCTCAGTGAAAAGGGCGTGGCCTATGACCTGTTGCGCGAAAACCCGTGGGAAGGGCGCGATGAATTTTACGCGCTGAACCCGGCGGGGCGCACCCCGGTACTGCACGATCCGATGCGCGCGATTACCTTGGTCGATAGTCGGGCGATCTGCGAATACGTTGAAGAAACGGTCGACAAGAACCCGATGATCAACGGGACTGCTGCAGGCCGCGCCGAAATCCGCCGGCTGGTGGCGCTGTTCGACGAAAATTTTTATGGCGATGTTACCGCGCCGTTGCTGCACGAACGCATGAAGAAGCGGCTGATCTATCGCCAGTCACCGGATTCCCGCGTGCTGCGCGAAGCGATGAAGCTGGCGCACGAACACTTGTATTACATCGATCACCTGATTGATCACCGCCCATGGCTGGCCGGGGCGACGATGAGCCTGGCCGATCTGGCCGCCGCGGCGCAGATTTCGGTCGCGGATTACCTTGGCGGGCTGGACTGGGCCGGCCACGATCAGGCGCGTGACTGGTACGCCGTGTTCAAGAGCCGGCCAAGCTTCCGCCCGCTGCTGGCCGAACGGATGGAAGTGATCCAGCCGCCCAGCCACTATGCCGATGTTAATGCCTGAAACGGGTGCAGGCGGTCAGGCCCGGCCAAACCGCCCGTGCTTGCGATAGCGAACCATCCAGCGATCGAGGAACAGGCCCAGCGGGCGCGGCGTTACACCCAGTGCGTCAATTCCGGGCAATGTGCCCGAAACGACGTTCCCGGCCTTGAGCAGCAGCCACTGCTGGCGGGTGATCGGCGCGCCGGGCAGCCAGCCGGTCAGTGTGGCGATCAGGTCCGACAGCGCATCCGGCAGCGGCGCAAACAGCACGCTGCGCCCTTGGGCTGCGGCAATCCGCTGGTTCAGTTCGGCAACGCTGATCGTTTCTGGCCCGCCTAGTTCGTAAGTCTTGCCGGCATGGGTGGCCGGGGTTTCCAGCGCATGGGCGATCGCTTCGGCCAGATCGTCGACGAATAACGGCTGGAACCGCGCTTCGGGCGCGAACACCGGCAGCACCGGCATTGCGGCGACCAGCCCGGCGAACAGGTTCACGAACTGGTCGTCCGATCCGAACAGCACCGATGGGCGCAGCACCGTGGCGGTGGGAAACGCGGCCAGCACGGCGGCTTCGCCAACGGCCTTGGCCCGGGCATAAGCCGTTGCGCCCGCGGCATCTGCACCGATTGCCGAAACGTGGACAAACGCGCTGGCTCCGGCTGCCGCGGCGGCAGCGGCCACGCGCCCGGCGCCCCGGCCCATGACAGCATCCAGATCGCCGGCAAATGCCCCGACCAGGTTCACCACCGCATCCGCGCCAGCCAGCGCTGGCTCAAGCGTTTCGGGGCGGGTTACATCGATGCTGGCAAACTGGACCTGGCCCAAGTTGCCCAGCGGCTTGATCTGAAAAGCGCGTTTCGGGTGGCGGCAGGCGATCCGCAACCGCGCCCCGCGGGCGAGCAGCGCCTGCGCCAGATGCGTGCCGACAAACCCGCTGCCGCCGATCAGGACGATCAGTTTGTCCGAAATCCCGCTACCTGAAACTGCGCGCGCCATTGGCTTACCATCCCTTGGTGAAGTGGCCCGACCAGCCGGGCAAT
>JBDKLL010000139.1:0-3872 GCA_039795595.1 Pseudomonadota bacterium | reverse complement strand
ACGCCAGCGCTTCGTCCTTGACCGAAACGTGAACTTCGCCGCCGTGGGCCAGTTTGCCGAACAGCAGTTCTTCGGCCAGCGGTTGCTTGACCTTTTCCTGAATCAGCCGGGCCATCGGCCGCGCGCCATACAGCTTGTCGTAACCGCGCGCGCCCAGCCATTCACGGGCATCGCCATCGAACTGGATATGCACGTTCTGTTCGGCCAGTTGCAGTTCAAGTTGCAGCACGAACTTGTCGACCACCCGTGCGATCACGTCCTTGCCGAGATAGGCGAACGGCACGATCGCATCCAATCGGTTGCGGAATTCGGGGGTGAACATCCGCTTCACCGCTTCGTCGCCGGCATCGGCCTTGGAGACGTCGCCAAATCCGATGCCCTGCTTGGCCATGTCGGATGCGCCGGCGTTGGTGGTCATAATCAACACCACGTTGCGGAAATCGACGGTCTTGCCGTGGTGGTCGGTCAACCGGCCGTTGTCCATCACCTGCAGCAAGATGTTGAACAAGTCAGGGTGGGCTTTTTCGATTTCGTCGAGCAGCAGCACGCAATGCGGTTGCTGGTCAACCGCATCGGTGAGCAGCCCGCCCTGATCATACCCGACATAGCCCGGAGGCGCGCCGATCAGCCGCGAAACCGAATGGCGTTCCATGTATTCGGACATGTCGAACCGCTGGATCGGGATGCCCAGAATGTTGGCCAGTTGCTTGGCGACTTCGGTTTTGCCGACCCCGGTTGGTCCGGAAAACAGGAAGCTGCCGATCGGTTTGTCGGCATCGCGCAAGCCCGCGCGCGATAGCTTCATCGCGCTCGACAGCACGGTGATGGCCTGATCCTGCCCAAATACCACGCGCTTCAGATCGCGTTCGAGGTGTTCCAGCGCGGTGCGATCGTCGCTCGACACCGATTTGGGCGGGATCCGCGCCATCGTGGCGATCACGGCCTCGATCTCGCGCGCGGTGATCATCTTCTTGCGCTTTGATGGGGCGACCAGCATCTGCATTGCGCCCACTTCGTCGATTACGTCGATCGCCTTGTCAGGCAGCTTGCGGTCGTTGATGTAGCGCGCGGACAATTCCACCGCGGTCTTGATCGCCTCGGGGGTGTATTTGACCTTGTGGTGTTCTTCGAACGCGCTGCGCAGCCCTTTGAGGATCTTGATCGTATCTTCGATCGTCGGTTCGTTGACATCGATCTTCTGGAACCGGCGCAGCAGCGCGCGGTCTTTTTCGAAGTGGTTGCGGAATTCCTTGTAGGTGGTTGATCCGATGCAGCGGATCGTGCCGCCCGACAGCGCCGGCTTGAGCAGGTTCGAGGCATCCATGGCCCCGCCGCTGGTGGCCCCGGCGCCGATCACGGTGTGGATTTCATCGATGAACAGTACCGCTTCGGGCATTTTTTCAAGTTCGTTGACCACCTGCTTGAGGCGTTCTTCAAAATCGCCGCGATACCGCGTGCCGGCCAGCAGCGCGCCCATGTCGAGCGAATAGATCACCGCGTTGGCCAGCACTTCGGGCACGTCGCCTTCGACGATCTTGCGCGCCAGCCCTTCGGCGATTGCGGTTTTGCCCACGCCCGGATCGCCGACATAGAGCGGGTTGTTCTTCGACCGACGGCAGAGGATCTGGATCGTCCGGTCCACTTCCGGGCCACGCCCGATCAGGGGATCGACTTTGCCGGCCAGCGCCTTGTCGTTAAGATTGACGCAGAACTGGTCGAGCGCCGAATCCTTCTTGCCGTCCTTCGCGGTGGCTTTTTCTTCGCTCTGGGGTTGTTCGGTTTCGCTGCCGGCCGGGCTGCGATTCTCGATCCGTTTGCCGCCCTTGCCAATTCCGTGGCTGATATAGCTGACGGCGTCGAGCCGGCTCATGTCCTGTTGCTGCAGGAAATAGACGGCGTAGCTATCGCGTTCGGAAAACAGGGCGACCAGCACGTTGGCGCCGGTGACCGTGTCCTTGCCCGATGACTGCACGTGCAGGATCGCGCGCTGGATCACCCGCTGGAACCCGGCGGTGGGGGCGGGATCACCCTTTTCCTCGGTTTTGAGCGATTGGTATTCCTGATCGAGGTACTGGCGTACCACATCGCCCAGCTCGCCCAGTTCCACCCCGCAGGCCTGCATGACTTGCGCGGCATCCTCATCATCGATCAACGCCAGCAGCAGATGCTCCAGCGTGGCGTATTCGTGGCTGCGCGCGGACGCGTTGCTCAACGCAGCGTGCAAGGTCTTTTCGAGGCTCTGTGCGAAACTGGGCATCTATCGAACTTTCACTGGCGGGACGGATCGGTCTGGGGTGTGGTTACTTATGACCCCGCAAGGTTAACTCAGCCTATATGGGATGCGGTCGGGAAAAACCCAGAGCGCCTGAACCGCAGGCGCCTGAAAATTGCTTGGGCCGCAATCATCATGGAACACTGCCATCATGAAACACTGCGCGGTTTGAACAGCGCATCGGCGGCGGCGCGGTGGCTGGCGGCCTGGGCGCGGTGGGCCTTGATCCGGGCGATTTCCGCTTCGCACAGGGCGATGCGTTCGGCCAGTTCGTCTTGCGACAGCGGATCGAGGCTTTCCAGGGCCAGCTGGCTGGCGGCATCGCGGTTGCGGCGGGGGAGATCGTCGTCCATCGCGGCGCAGGATCGGACGCCGCGCCCTTGCTGTCAACCGATCGAACGGTTAGGGCAGAACAGCGTGCCCAAGTTGCCACAGGATCGATCCAAATGACGGAAACAATGGCTAAAACAATGATCGCGATGGGCTTTGACGCGCCCGGCGCTCCGCAAGTTTTCCGCTCCGAAATTCTGCCGGTTCCGCAACCCGGGCCGGGGCAAGTCCTGATCCGCGTGGCCTTTGCCGGGGTCAATCGCCCCGATGTTGCCCAGCGCCAGGGATTTTACCCGCCGCCGCCGGGTGCTTCGCCGATTCCCGGACTGGAAGTGGCCGGCACGATCACGGCGATCGGTGCGGGAGTAGAGCCTGAATTGCTGGGCCAGCAGGTCTGCGCGCTGGTGGCGGGCGGCGGCTATGCTGAATATTGCCTTGCGGTGGCGGGGCATTGCCTGCCGGTGCCGGCCGGCCTGCCGCTCGATCAGGCAGCGGCGCTGCCGGAAACGCTGTTCACCGTGTGGCACAACGTGTTCGAACGCGGCTATGCCCGGGACGGCGAAACCATTCTGGTCCACGGTGGAACCAGCGGGATCGGCAGCATGGCGATCATGCTGGGCAAGCTGTTCGGGCTGACGGTTATCGTGACGTGCGGCGGGGCGGACAAGTGCGCCGCCGCGCTGGAAATCGGCGCAGACCATGCGATCGATTACAAGGCCACTGACTTTGTGAACGAAGTGGCACGGATCACCGCTGGCAACGGGGTTGATCTGGTGCTTGATATGGTGGCCGGCGATTATGTGCCGCGCAACCTTAAATGCCTCGCCCCGGATGGCCGCCATGTGACGATCGCTGTGCAGGGCGGGCTCAAGGCCGAAATCAGCATGGTCGATGTGATGGTGCGCCGCCAGACGTTGACCGGATCGACGCTGCGCCCGCGTTCGGATCAATTCAAGGCGCTGCTGGCGCAGGAAATTGCGGCGAACGTCTGGCCGCTGGTGATTGAGGGCAAGTTGCGCCCAGTGATGGACCGGGCCTTTGCGCTGAGTGACGTGGCCGCCGCACACACGCGCATGGAAGCCGGCCAGCACATCGGCAAGATTGTGCTGGCGGTGTGACGATTTGCGGGATGAATCCTTGCCCTTTTAAGCGAATCCGCCTACATCGCCATCCGAACGGCCGCTCCGCAAGGGGCGGCCCTATCTATTTCTGACGGAGATTCCCCGTGACCCAGCCGACCCCGTTGATGCCGCACGCCACTGCTTCGTGG
>JBDKLL010000138.1:0-19326 GCA_039795595.1 Pseudomonadota bacterium | reverse complement strand
GCTGATGGTACGCTGAATGCTGCTGGAACCAACTGGTTTGCCGGCAACTTCAAGAACGGCAAGGGTTCGTTCAGCGTTCGTGAAGCGTTTATCGAAGTTGGCGTTCCGCTGGCGGACAGCGATGCGATCGGCAAGATCAACCTCAACCTTGGCGGCCGGGCCGCGCACTACAGCACTGCGGGCAATGCCAACACGTGGAAGGCCGGTGCCAGCTGGGCACCGCCGGTTGATGGCCTGCGTCTGCGCGGCGTGATTTCGCGCGATATCCGTGCCCCCAACCTGAATGACCTGTTCGCGCCGGTTACTTCGGCCACCCAGAACGTTACCAACCGCGCAAACGGTGCGAACGTGCAGGTTGTTGCGACGGCGATCGGCAACCCTGCGCTGAAGCCTGAAGTTGGCAAGACCTGGGAACTGGGCGCAGTCTATCAGCCGCCGTTCATTCCTGGCCTGAACTTGTCGTTCGACTATTACGACATCAAGCTGAACAAGGCGATTTCGTCGCTGACGATCCAGCAGATCGTGGACTTGTGTTACAACGGGAACACGGCACTGTGTTCGAACGTCAAGTTGACCGGGACTCTGGGCACGGCGGATGCACCGTTCGTGATCCAGCAGCCGTTCAACCTTGCTTCGCTTAAGGCCCGCGGGTTTGACGTCGAGGTTGGCTATCAGATGGACCTTGCTGATGGCAGCAAGGTTACGCTGCGCGCACTGGGCACCCGCTCGATCGACATGATCAGCAACACCGGGATCGCCGGCCAGCAGATTGCCCAGTTGGCGGGCAACAACACCGAAAGCGGGAATGGCATCCCGCGCTGGAAGGCGCTGTTCAGCCAGCGCTGGAACAACGATACCGCATCGCTAACCGTGACCGAACGCTTCATCAGCGCAGGTTACATCGATCCCAACGCGATCGTTTGCACCAGCAACTGCCCGGCAACGACCGTGCAGAACCCGACGTATGACTTCAACAACGTCCCGTCGGCAGTCTATGTCGATCTGGGCGGCACGTACAAGGTGATGGAACAGGCCGAAGTTTACTTCAAGGTCGACAACCTGTTCAACCACCGTGCACCGCCGTTCGGCAGCTCGTCACTCTATGACACCATCGGACGGATGTATCGTCTGGGGGTCCGCTTCACGATGTAAGGACCAACTGGGGCGCCCGCCGAACTGGCTGGCGCCCCTTTTAATTACCGGGCATCTGCAGGTGCAGAGGCTGCTTGCGGGTGCCACACAATCAGCCTGACTGCAGGAGCCTGTGATGCGCCATTCCCTCTCCGCCTTGATGCTTGCCACTGCCGCGATTGCGCTGCTGCCAGCGCCCGATGCGCAGGCCCAATCATCGCCGCCATCGCCATCTGCCTTTCCGGCGCAGACCCAGTTCCCCAAGGAAAACAAGGCCGCTGTGGCGCACTGGCTGTCGGCCGCGCGCCATCTGGCCGAACCCGATCTTGTGCCCGAATTCAACTGGCGTTGCCTGACCAGCCCACTGGATCGACCGACGGTGTTCGCAATCCAGCATGATGGCCTGATTCCCGCCACGCGCGTTTTCGACCAACTGTATTCGGTGGGGCAGAACGCCGTATCGGCTTGGGCGTTGGATACCAGCGACGGGATCATCCTGATCGATGCCTTGAATAGCCCCGACGAAGCGCGGGACATCATTGTGCCCAACCTGATCAAGCTGGGGCTGGATCCCAAACGGATCAAGTATGTTGTCGTGACGCATGGGCACGGCGATCACTGGGGCGGGGCAAAGTATCTGCAGGATACTTATGGCGCGCGAGTGGTAATGTCGGGCATCGATTGGGACATGGTGGAAAAACCGGGGCATGGCGGGGGGCCGTTCGCCGATCTGGTGCCGCCCCGCCGCGATATTGCGGTCAAGGATGGCGATGTGATCGCGCTCGGGCAAACCAAGCTGCACCTTTACGTAACGCCGGGGCACACCCCGGGTGCGCTATCGATGATCTTCCCGGTTACCGACAACGGCACGCCGCACGTGGCTGGCCTGATGGGCGGAACCGGCGGCGGGCAGGATAGCGTGACAGTGCACCAGCAGGTCGCATCATTGCAGCGTTGGGAACAGGTGAGTGCAGCAGCCGGGGTTGATGCCTTGATCACCAACCATCCGTCGCACCAATCAGCGAACGAAAAGCTGGCGCTGGTGCGTTATGCCATGCCGGGGGATGCCAATCCCTTCATCTATGGCAAGCAGCGTCATCGCCGGTTTGTCGAGATGCTGGCCGCGTGTTCGCGGGTGCAGCTTTCGCGGATGGGCGAAACCGGAGAGTAGGGCCATAGCGAACGGATTGGACGGGCTTAGTGTTCGCCAATCCGTTCGATTTTGCCAACCAGCCCGACATAGCACAGTGCAGCCGCCAGCGCCGATCCCGCCACCAAGGTCAACACCAGATCGAAGGATCCGGTCTGTTTCAGGATATAGCCGATCACGATCGGTGTCAGGATCGATGAAACGTTCCCGAACATATTGAAGATGCCGCCGGAAAGCCCGGCGCTGTCGCGTGGGGCCACATCGGACATCACCGCCCAACCCAGCGCGCCCACACCCTTGCCAAAGAAGGCCAGGCTCATGAACAGCAGGATCATGGTGTTCGTTTCGGCGTAAATGCAGCCAAGAATGGTCAAGGCCAGCAACATTCCACCCACCACCGGAACCTTGCGCGCCACGGTCAGGCTGGCACCGCGCCGCAACAGCCAATCCGACAGGATCCCGCCAAGCACCCCGCCAATGAACCCGCAAATTGCCGGCACCGTGGCGAACAGACCTGCCTTGACGACCGACAGACCACGTTCCTCGATCAGGTAAACCGGAAACCAGGTGATGAAGAAAAAGGTCAGCGTGTTGATGAAGAACTGACCAAGATACAGCCCCCACAGTGTCGGGGTGCCAAGCAGGACCCCCAGTTTGCGCCGGGTTTCGGCCCGCGATGAATGGTGCGGCGTGCCGCTTGCCGGATCAAGCAGGCCTCCCCCGGCCTCAATCAGGGCCAGTTCGGCCTGCCCCACGCGGGGATGTTGGCGGGGTTCATGCACCACCCGGCCCCAGACCAGCGCTGAGGCCAGTCCGACGATGCCCATGAACACAAAGCTCCATTCCCAGCCATAGCTGGCGACAATCCAGCCCAGCAGTGGGGCAAATAGCACCGTGGCGAAATATTGCGCGGCGTTGAAGATCGCACTGGCGGTTCCGCGTTCTTTGGCCGGGAACCACTGTGCCACGATCCGCGCGTTGCCGGGGAAGGACGGGGCTTCGGCAATGCCAACCAGAAACCGCAGCACGAACAAGGTGGTCACCGCGGCCGATCCGCTCATCCACACCACCACACTATGCCCGGCGGTCAGCACCGACCAGGCGATGATGGCGACAAGATAGACCCGCACCGCACCAAACCGGTCCAGCAACCAGCCGCCGGGCATCTGTGCGATGCAATAAGACCAGCCGAATGCCGAAAAAACCACGCCCAGTTGCAGGGCGTCGATGCCAAGATCCTTGGTTAGCGCAGGCGCAGCCAGCGAGAGCGCTGCGCGCACCGCGTAGTTGATCACGGTAACGGCAAACAGCACCGCCAGAATGGTCCAGCGGATGCGCCCTGCGCGTTCGGTCTGCCCCATTGCCATCTTCTCCAAGCGTTATCTTGTCCAACAAGGACCGGAAGCACAAAGGCTTCCGGCCAAGGGTGGAACGGTTGGAGGCAGGTTAGGCAGGCGCAAGCGCGTTTGCCAATCCCCAGCGGGGATCGACCGATGCCAGCCGCGCATTAATGCCGGCACCGATCACTATTGCGGCGTATCAATGATGGCCGTCGGTGATCCCGCCAGTATCGACCCGGCACGATTGCACGGTCCATGCGCGGGCCTGTTCGCTAAGCGTCACGCCAAAGCCGGGGCGATCTGCAATCAGCATGCGCCCGCCTGAAATTTCCTGGCGTTCGTTGAACAGTGGATCAAGCCAGTCGAAATGTTCCACCCAGGCATCATGGGCATAAGCGGCTGACAGGTGGACGTGCAGTTCCATGGCGAAGTGCGGTGCCATGGCCAGTTGGGCTTCTTCGCCCATCGCCGCCACGCGCAGGAACTGGGTGACACCGCCTACGCGGGCGGCATCCGGTTGGATAAAGTCCACCGCCTTGCCGCGGATCATCGCAAAGTGTTCGGCTGCGCTGACCAGCATTTCGCCCGAGGCAATTGGCGTGTCGATCGCCGCGGCCAGCGCCGCGTGGCCTTCGATGTCATAGGCATCGAGCGGCTCTTCGATCCACACCAGCCCGTATTGCTCCATTGCCCGGCACATCCGCAGCGCATTGGCCCGCGACCATTGCTGATTGGCATCGACCATCAGGGCCACGCGCCCGTTGATCTGTTTGGCCACGGCTTCAAGCCGGGTCAGGTCAACCTTGGGATCGGGATGGCCAACCTTGATCTTGATGCCGCCGATGCCACTGGCGATCGAACGTTCGACGCTGTCGAGTACGTCTTCGATCGGGCTGGAGAGGAACCCACCCGAGGTGTTGTAGCACGGCACGCCTTCCCGGCGGCATCCAAGCAGCTTGGCCAGCGGCAGGCCGGCGCGCTTGGCCTTCATGTCCCACAGGGCGTTGTCAAAGGCGGCGATTGCTTGCGTGGACAGGCCTGATCGGCCCACCGATGCCCCGGCCCAGACCAGCTTGGTCCACAGCCGGGCAATGTCATTCGGATCTTCGCCCAGCAGGTCAGCCGCCACTTCGCGGGCGTGGGCATACATCCCGGGTCCGCCGGCGCGCTTGGAATAGCTGAAACCGATCCCCTGATGGCCATCGGCGCTGGTGATTTCGGCAAACAGCATGGCCACTTGCGTCAGCGGGCGCTGGCGGCCGGTGAATACTTTGGCATCGCTGATCGGCTGGCTGAGCGGCAAAAACGCAAGGCTGATCCGGATTTCGGCGATCGTATCGGCAGGCATCGTGGTTCCTTTGCAGGGGCATTCTGTAGCGGGTGGTTTCGCTCCGGCAGAGGCTGTGATCAAGTCGGTCAGCGGCATAGATCGATAGCAAGATCGAATTGGTCTTGGCTATCAACCGTGTCATTCAGCATGATTGAAGAGGATTGATTATGCGCATCAGCCATGTCCGGGTTACCCCCATTGCGTTTCGGGATCCCCCGCTGCTCAACGCGGCGGGAATCCATGAACCATATGCCTTGCGCTCGATCATCGAAGTGGAAACGGCGTGCGGGCGCATCGGACTGGGCGAAAGCTATGGAGATGCCGCGGCGCTGGCTGCGTTTGATGCGGTGGCACCGCGGCTTGCCGGGCTGGATCCGTTTGATTTGAACGGACTGGCCCGGGCCGCGGCCAAAGCGATCGCTGCCTTGCCGCCGCCCGCACCCGGTGCGGAACTGGCACCGGGTTCTGATCCGGCGCGGCAATTGGCAAACTGTGTGTCCGCCTTCGAAGTTGCCTTGCTGGATTTGCAGGCGCAGCACGCGGGCGTGCCGCTGCATGCGCTGTTGGGCGGGGCCGTGCGGCGCGACGTACCGTTCAGCGCCTATCTGTTCTTCAAGTACGCCCGCCACATCGAACCGGAAGAAGCGCCCGATGCCTGGGGCGAGGCGGTAACGCCTGCGCAGATCGTGGCGCAAGCGCGCCGGATGATCGATCTGTATGGCTTTGGTTCGATCAAGCTTAAGGCTGGCACCCTTGCGCCCGAGATCGAAGTGGCGAGCATCGAGGCCCTGGCCGCCGCGTTTCCCGGGTTGCCGCTGCGGATCGATCCCAACGGGGCATGGTCGATGGAAACGGCGCTCAAGTGCGCTGAACGGTTGGGGCCGCTGATCGAATATTATGAAGATCCGGTCGATGGGCTGGAAGGCATGGCCGAACTGCACCGCCGCACGGGTTTGCCGCTCGCAACCAACATGGTGGTCACGGCGTTTGATCACGTTCCCAAATCGGTTGCGCTCAATTCGGTGCAGATTGTGTTGTCGGATCATCATTACTGGGGCGGGTTGCGGGCCAGCCAGGATTTGGGCGCAATGTGCCGCACATTCGGGTTGGGGCTGTCGATGCATTCGAACTCGCACCTTGGGATCAGCCTGATGGCGATGAGCCACCTTGCCGCTGCCACGCCGAACCTGACATATGCCTGCGATACGCATTACCCGTGGGTTGAAGATGCGGATGAAGTGATTGTCGGCGGCAAAGTGCCGATCACGGGGGGCTGTGTTACCGTGGGCGATGCCCCGGGGCTTGGCGTGAGGCTTGATCGGGAACGGCTGGCGCGGGGGCATGCAACGTTCCAGCGCATTGCCATTCGCACCCGCGATGATGCCGGCCAGATGCGCAAATACGATCCGGCCTTCAATCCTGCCAAGCCGCGCTATTGAAGGTCTTCCGTTTTGCGATGCGAGGCTTAGGATAAACGGATGTTCGAACTCGTCCAGTTGCGCTGTTTTGTGGCTGTCGCCGAAGAGTTGCACTTTGGCCGTGCGGCGGCGCGGCTCAATATGACCCAGCCGCCGCTCAGCCGCCATATCCAGGTGCTCGAACGGATCCTGAAAGTAGAACTGTTCCATCGTTCAAGCCGTTCGGTGCGGTTGACGGCTGCCGGTTCGGCGTTTCTGGCCGAAGCAACACGGATCGTGGAAATGGCGGATAGCGCGATCACCACGGCTCGGGCCGCAGCCGAAGGGCAGCGTGGGATGGTTTCACTGGGGTTTACCGCGGCATCGGGTTACAGTTTCCTGCCGCGGTTTATGAACCATGCCCAGCAAGCGATGGGGGGCGTGCGGTTCCTGCTCAAGGAAATGGTTAGCGCCGAACAGATCGAAAATTTGCTGTCGGGCCGGATCGATCTGGGTTTGCTGCGCCCCCCGGTCCGGCGCCCGGAACTGGCTTCGCAACTGGTGCTGCGCGAACGGTTCGTGGTGTGCAGCCATGCCTCGGTCCCCGAAGCGGACAGACCGCGCAAGCTGGCCGATTTCGATGGCCAGCCACTGATCATGTATGCGCAGGACAAGGCGCGGTATTTTCACGATCTGCTGACCGGGCTGTTCGCCCAAGCCAAGGCTGAACCGCTGCTGGTGCAACATCTGGCGCAGATCCATTCGATCCTGATGTTGGTTAGCACCGGGCATGGCTTTGCGCTGGTGCCCGAGGCCTCGATCCGGCTGCGCCCACAAGACGTGGTGTTCAGCCCGCTGGACGATTGCGAACCGATTGTTGAACTGCACGCGGCGTGGCGTGCGGAAAGCGATAATCCAGCGCTGGCCGTGCTCCTGCAACAGTTGCGAACGTGGCAGGCAGCGTAACCCGCGCTGTTCCATGAAGTCTGGATCGATGACCAGCCGGTATCGATCAATTCCGCGATGCGATTGGCCGCGCGCCGCATCGCCCGCTTAAATGCGTTTTCAGGAAGGAATTCGTGCATGCCCGTTGAAGGCCTAATGTTTATCGCCGGTCAGTCCGTAGCCGGCTCTGGCGCCCAGTTTACCGCGATCGATGCCAGCAGCGGCCTGCCGCTGGCACCGCAATTCGCCACGGCCAGCGCCGGTCAGGTTGAACAGGCACTGGCCGCTGCGGCTGCGGCTGCACCAGCGCTGGCGGCCAGCGCCCCGGCCGATCGCGCGGCGCTGCTTGAGGCCATCGGCGAAGCTATTCTTGGACTTGGCGATGAACTGATTGAGCGCGCGATGGCCGAAAGCGGCCTGCCGCGCCCCCGGTTGGAAGGTGAACGCATGCGCACCGTCAACCAGTTGCGGGCCTTTGCCACCGTGCTGCGCGAAGGTGATTTTGCCGGGGTGCGGATCGATCGTGCCGATCCCGCACGCGCGGCTGGCCCCAAGCCCGATCTGCGCCTGTCGATGCGGGCGCTTGGGCCGGTGGCTGTATTCGGGGCTTCGAACTTCCCATTGGCGTTCTCGGTTGCGGGCGGGGATACCGCTTCGGCGCTGGCTGCGGGTTGCCCGGTCGTGGTCAAGGGTCATCCCGCGCACCCCGGCACCGGCGAACTGGTGGCCCGGGCGATCAGCGCTGCGGTGGCCGAATGCGGTTTTGCTGGCGGCACGTTCTCGCTGCTGCAGGATGGCGGGATTGGTGTGGGGCAGGCGTTGGCCGCAGATCCGCGGATCAAGGCCATCGGCTTTACCGGTTCGCGCCGGGCGGGCGAAGCATTGGTCAAGCTGGCCGCTGCCCGCCCCCAGCCGATCCCGATCTATGCCGAAATGAGCGCTACCAACCCGGTGTTGCTGTTGCCCAACCGGCTCGAAGAAGCCGCCGAACAGATTGGTGCCGCTTTTGTCGGTTCGTTGACGCTGGGGACTGGACAGTTCTGCACCAATCCGGGGCTGGTGTTGGCTATCGACGGGCCCGCTTGCGATCGGTTTCTGGCTGCAGCCGGGGAAGCCGTGCAGGCATGGACGCCCGGGGTAATGCTCACCCCGGGGATCTGCGAAAACTTTGCCCGCACCGCCGGGCAAGTTGCGGCCCAAGCCGGCGTTGCCACGTTGGCGACCAGTGCCGTCGCGAACTTGCGCGCCACCGCGCAGTTGCTGTGCACGGATGCCGAGACGTTCCTGAACCAGCCTGCATTGCATCAGGAAATGTTCGGTCCGGCGGCGCTGGTCGTGCGTTGCGTGGACCTTGATCAGATGCAGGCGGTGCTGACCGCGGTTGAAGGGCAATTGACCGTTGCGATCCACTTCAACGCGGCTGATCACGTCGCGGTGCAGCGCCTGTTGCCCGTGGCGATGGACACTGCTGGGCGCGTGCTGGCCAACGGTTTTGGTACCGGGGTCGAAGTGTCGCCGGCGATGGTCCACGGCGGGCCGTGGCCGGCAACGTCCGATAGCCGCACCACTTCGGTCGGGACCAAGGCGATCGAACGGTTCCTGCGCCCCGTCTGCCTGCAAGACTTTCCTGAAGACTTGCTGCCCGGCGCTGTGGCGGATGCCAATCCGTGGAATCTGCCGCGCCGGGTTTGGTGATCGCTGGGATTTTAAGGAGAGAGTCGATGGATCGGCGCAATTTCATGGCAGGGGTGGGCACCGGCTTGGTGGTGGCAGGCAGCAGCGCGGCTCCGGCTGCAGCCGCTGCGCCGCGCCAGCGCGTGTCAGGCGCGGCATCGGGCAAAGGGCCGCTGCGCATGAAGCTGGGCTGCCAGAGCGGCCCGGCTGATGATGATCACTTTGCGTTTCTGGCGCGTTATGGCGTGACCAACGTTGCGGCACGGGCCAAGGTCAGCGAAGGGCGGCTTTATTCCACCGTCGATGAATTGCTGGAAACGCGGCGCATGGCCGAACGACACAAGCTGTCGTTCGATATCCTTGATCCGGTATTTCTGGCCTCGACCCATGTGGACCGGACCGAACACGCTGCGATCATGCTGGCAGACAGCCCCGAACGCGAACGCGAAGTCGAAGCGTTTCAGCAATTGATCCGCAACTGCGCGGCGGCCGGCGTGCCGTGTATCAAGTACAACATGAGTATTCTGGGCGTGCTGCGTACTGGCCACGTGCAGGGGCGCGGCGATGCCCAGTTCGGGGAATGGGATGCCGCCAAGGCCGTACCGCCTGCTCCGCTCAGCCGGGCCGGGGCGGTCAGCGAAGATGCGTTCTGGGAACGGATCACTTGGTTTCTTGACCGGGTTGTGCCGGTGGCGAACGAATACAAGGTGCGGATTGCCTGTCATCCGCACGATCCCGGCACCCCGCCCGAAGGATATCAGGGCGTGCACCGGGTGCTCGGTACGATCGATGGGTTGAAACGCTTCGTTTCGATCCGCGACAGCCAGTATCACGGGCTGAATTTCTGTCAGGGCACCGTCAGTGAAAACTTGCCCGATCCCAAGACCCAGCTGTTCGATGTGATCCGCTGGTTCGGGTCGCGCGGCAAGATCTTCAACGTCCACTTCCGCAATATCGTTGGTGGGCGCGGGCATTTCCGCGAAGCCTTCCCCGATGAAGGCGATGTCGATCTGTACCGAGCGCTGTTGACCTATCACGAAGTCGGCTATGACGGGATGCTGATGCCCGATCACGTCCCCGTGATCCCCGGGCATCCCGAAGCCGAGTTGCAGAGCTTTGCGTTCGCCTACGGCCATATCCGCGGCTTGATGCAGGCGGCCGAACATCATCTGGGGTGATGGGGCCGATTAACCCGGTTGGCGCGGCGATTGCCGGCTAACCGGGGCAGGGCCAAAATTGACGGATTAACGCTGCAAGCAGGGGCGCTTGGGGTCGAATGCCCAGTCCTTGATCAAGTATTGCATGCCTTGGGCATCATCACGCGCACCCAGTCCGTGCTGAAGGTAAAGCGCGTGCGCCCGTGCCAGCGCATCCTCGTCGATTTCCAGCCCGAGTCCGGGTTTGGCCGAAAGCGCCACGTGGCCATCCTCAATAAGCGGAGGATGCTTGGTCAGAAACTCTCCGTCCTGCCAGATCCAGTGCGTGTCGATCGCGGTGATCGTACCCGGCGCAGCGGCAGCGCAATGGGTGAACATCGCTAGGCTGATGTCGAAATGGTTGTTCGAGTGCGAACCCCAGGTCAGGCCCCAATCGTGGCACAACTGGGCCACGCGCACCGAGCCGGCCATGGTCCAGAAGTGCGGATCAGCCAGCGGGATATCGACCGCTTCCTTGCGCAGCGCATCCACCATCTGCGGCCAATCGGTGGCGACCATGTTGGTGGCGGTCGGCAGGCCGGTGCGGCGGCGGAATTCGGCCATGACACTGCGTCCATCACGGCCGTTTTCGGCACCGCAGGGATCTTCGGCATAGGCCAGAACATCAGTCAGGCCCGAGCAGACGCGGACGGCCTCTTCAAGGCTCCAAGCGCCGTTTGGGTCCAGCGTGATGCGTGCCTCGGGAAAGGCGCGTTTGAGCGCACGGACGGCTTCGGCTTCTTCGTCGGCGGAAAGGACACCGCCCTTGAGCTTGAAATCGCGAAAGCCATAGCGCGCCTGCGCCGCACGGGCGAGTGCGACCACGGCATCGGGCGTAAGGGCTTCTTCGTTGCGCAGCCGCTGCCATGCATCGGCAGCGCTGGTTTCGTCGCGATAGGGCAGGTCGGTGCGCTTGCGATCACCGATGTAGAACAGATAGCCCAGCATCTCGACCCGGTCGCGCTGGCGGCCATTGCCCAACAGATCAGCCACGGCCACGCCAACGTGCTGGCCCAGCAGGTCCAGCATCGCGGCTTCGATCGCGGTCATCGCGTGGATCGTGGTGCGCAAGTCGAAGGTTTGCAGTCCGCGCCCGCCAGCATCGCGGTTGCCAAAGCGCCGCTGCATTTCCGCAATCACCCCGGCGTGCGTACCCAGCCGTGCGCCGATCACCAGCCCCCGCGCATCTTCCAATGTCTGGCGGATGCTTTCGCCGCCCGGTACTTCGCCAAGGCCGGTATTACCCGCACTGTCGGTCAGGATGACGACGTTGCGGGTAAAGAACGGCGCATGCGCTCCAGACAGGTTGAGCAGCATCGCATCGTGCCCCGCCACGGGGACGATGCGCATGGCCGTGATCGCGGGAGCAGAACTCATGCGGCGGCGGCGAGCGTGCCGTTGGCGCGTTCGATCAGCGCGCTGAGTTCGGCCAGTTCGGCTGCCGACAGATTGGTCAGCGGCGGGCGCACCGGCCCGGCCGGGCGGCCAACAGCGTCGCAGCCAGCCTTGACGATCGAGACGGCATAACCCTTACCCTTGTTGCGCAGCTCGATGTAGGGCAGCACGAAGGCATTCAGTTCACGCGTGACGGTTGCCATGTCACGCGCGCGGACCGCGTTGTAAAACTTAACGGCCCATTCCGGCATGAAGTTGAAAATGGCCGAAGAATACGTGGTTACGCCCATTTCCAGATAGGCCGGGGCAAACGTTTCCGCGGTGGGTAGGCCGCCAACGTAGGTCAACCGATCGCCCATCTTGCAATAGATGCGCATCATCAGTTCGATATCGCCGACCCCGTCCTTGAAACCAACCAGATTGGGGTTGCGATCGCACAGGCGGGCCAAGGTGTCTTCGTTGAGCACCGCGTTGTCACGGTTGTAAACGATCACCCCCATCGCGGTTGAACGGCAGACGGCTTCGATATGCGCGGCCAGCCCTTCCTGCCCGGGAACCATCAGGTAGGGCGGCAGCAGCAGCAGGCCATCAGCCCCGGCTTTTTCCGCATCGCGGGCGATGTCGGTGGCCACGGCCGTGCCATAGCCGCAACCCGAAATCACCGGCACGCGGCCGGCAGTTTCAGCCACGGCAGCCGCAACCACCTGGCCGACTTCGCTGGGCTTCAGCGAGAAGAATTCACCAGTACCGCCCGCTGCGAACAGCCCGGCAACATCGTGTTCCAGCAACCACGCGCAGTGCTGGCGATAGGGGGCTTCGTCGAAATTGAATTCCGCGTCGAAGTGCGTGACGGGGAACGACAGGAGGCCCGATCCGATCTTGGCGGCCATTTCCTGCGGTGACATCATGGTACAGTATCCCAGCTTGAGTGTTGCCCCTGCGCTAACATTGCCAATCGCTTGGGGTCCAAATCTAATCCGGTCTTGATCGATAGCGCTTCGGCATCATCCCGAGATCACCGGATCCCCGGCACGGCGATCAGGGGAGGGCGCGTTCAGGATCAAGCCCGGCGCGTACCAACCCCAGCTTGCTGCAGGCAACTTGCACCTGAAAGTAACGGGTCATAACCGGGCTGCCGATTACGAATGGGTTGGGTTCGCCCGGCTGGCGATAGCGCAGCAGTTCAAGTTTTTCGAATGCGCCGTCCTGCAACGGGTGGTTGGCGATCATGCTGTCTGCACCGGCGGTGGCGGCGATTGCCGCGAACCGTCGCATCGACGCGATATGGGTATAGCGCACCTGCGGGTCGCGCGGTGCGCCAAACCCGCCAAAGAACGCAACCGTGTGGGGTTGGCTCGCATCGGTGACGGGAAACAGGGTTGAAAGCGTGCCCACGGTATGACCGGGAGTGACGAAGAACTGCAGCGTGGTCTTGCCCAGTGTGAGCCGTTCGCCATCGCGCACCGTTATGTCCCGCACTGGGGGCAAGGCAAAAGGCCCCACGGGTTTGCCGCTGGTCCGCATCGCATCCATGGCCGCCCAGTCTTCGGCTGAAGAAACCAGTCGTGCGCCATACGTATCGCGCAGCCACGCCGCGCCGCCGTAATGGTCGCCATGCGAGTGGGTGATAATCACGTATTTGATCCGCTGTGGATCAAGCCCTTGGGCTTGCATTGCCGGCACCAGAATTTCGCGGGCCTCTGCGGTGCTGTTGAGCGCATCGAACAGTATGATCCCGTCGGTGGTATCCAGCGCCCAGGCCGAAACCGCGTTCTGGCCGACGAAGTATAGCTGATCGAATACCTTGGCCGGGCCAAGCCGCCCATTGAACTGCAAGGCATTGGCGCGCTGGCGATATCGTTGGTCGGTCATGCAGCGGTGGACGAAATCAGGGTAAAGGTCTTGTCCGGCAATGGCCCGCGCCTGCGCGAGATATGCGGCAGCTTTGGCGTTGTCCTCGTTGGGGAACTCAGCCGGGGCGGGGTAACTGGAAATGGGTGCGTTGGCTTCTTGTGCAGTGGCGACGGGGCCAAGCAACAGTCCCGCGGCCAAGCGGATCCAGTGCACTCCCGATCGTACCAGCCCCATCATCGTTCCTTCCGCGGACACTTATGCAGGCGGCAAAGGTCGCGCAGTGGCGGGCGCTTGGCTAATGCGCAGTCGGTATCGAACGATACGTTCACGCCTATTGGTTGGGGCGCGGCTGGGCAGTAGTCTTGGCGAAGATAAGATATGTGACAGGAGCGAAGGATGCAGTTGACCCGGCGTCAGGCCATGTGGGGCGCAACCGCCGCAATCGGGGCGGCAGCCTTGTCTGTTGCAGACGATGCGCTGGCGGAAAGCCGGGCCAAGGCCCGGGCATTGGGGCTTAAGATCACCGGCCTCAAGACCTTTCTGGTCGCGCCGCGTTCGGTCTTTGTCAAAGTCTATACCAACCAGGGGCTGACCGGCCTTGGCGTGGCGCTGCAAACCAGCAAGGAGCTGGCTACGGCCGCAGCGATCATGGAGAACGAACGGATCCTGATCGGGCGCGATCCAACCCACATCGAAGCCCTGTGGCAGGAACTCTATCAGGTGCCGCGTTGGCGTGGCGGGCCGCTGACCGCGGCGATCAGCGCGCTGGATATCGCCTTCTGGGACATTCTGGGTCAAGCGCTGGGGCAACCGATCTATCAGTTGCTGGGCGGCGCGGTGCGCGATTCAATCCGGATTTACGGCAGCGCGATGGAGATGAATCCCGCTGAATACGAACGGCAAAAGGCCCAAGGCATCACCGCCACCCGCGTGCAGGCTCCGCGAGGATCGGTTGCCGCCATGATCGCCACGACCCGGCGGTGGCGGGAAATTGTTGGGCCGGATCATGAACTGGCGATCCACATGGACGGGACGCTGAGCACGCGTGAAGCGATGCAATACCTCCACGGGGTCGAAGACCTGAACCTGTTGTGGGTCGAAGAACCGATCCAGATGGACGATATCGAAGATTGGGCAATGCTGCGCGCGCGCACCACCACGCCGCTGGCCACCGGGGAACGGGTCCTGACCAAATGGGGATATGCCCCCTATCTGTCGCGGCATCTGATCGACTTTGCCCAGCCCGATCTGTGCGCGTGCGGGGGGATCACCGAAGCCCGCAAAATTGCCGCGCTGGCGGAAACCAACCGGATCCAGATTGCTCCGCATGGCCCGCATGAAACCGCCGGGGCGTTGGTCAATTTCCACTTTGATGCGGCTACGCCCAACGTCTTTGCGCAAGAAGTGCGCGATTATACCTCGCAGTTCGAACTGGATCTGCACGAAGGCATGGTGCCGCAGATCGCCAACGGATTTTGCGCGCTGCCGGATCGGCCCGGGTTGGGCACGGTGCTGAATGAAAAGGTCGCCGCGCGGCAACCTTACGTTCCGTTGACCCGATCCGGCGAAGCGCGCGCATTCTGATTCAGCGCGCGCCTGCCGAAGGATACTGCGGCTGCGTTAGATCCCGCGGCGGCGAATGGCCCACTGGGGATCGGTACATAGGCCGCAGTCTTGGCCGGTAAATCGGGCCGCGGCTGTGACTTTGCCTTTCAGCTGCCAATCAAGCCAATCGCGGACAACGGTGCCGTAAAGCCCCCCGTCCTTTTCAAAATAGGTCGCGCGGTGGCCATAGTTGGCTGACCCCAGAAAAGTGGGGGCGTTGACCATCAGATCAAAATTGGCCTGTCCGTTATCATAGGCAACGTCTTCCTTGCCGCCCAGCAGGATCATCACCGGGGTCTTGATCTTGCCAAGGTCAGCGCGTTTTACTTCCGAACCACCCATCTGCCGATCATCGGGGAACAAGCCGCTATTGAGAACGACCAGCGTGGCAATCCCCGGCAGGCGAGAAGCCGCGTCGATCGATTGCACGCCGCCGCACGATTGGCCCATCAGCGCGATGTGCGCAACGTCAAGCCGTCCGGCAAAGCGACCGCCTGTGCGGGTGTTCTGGTCCTTCACCCAATTGACGGCCCAGTCGATCTGGCTGACATCGGTCTTGGTCGGGCGGCCGTTGTATTCGGGTTCATGGGCGGGATCGACGTCTTTGGCAGGATCGCCAATATCGCCCAGCGCAACCACGAAATAGCCGTGCGATGCCACTTCGCTGAGCAATTCGCTGAACCGCGCGCCAGCATTGCGGCACCCGCCGCCGGCAAACACCACGACCGGCAGTTTGGTGGCCGATCCGGCGGGCAGCACCGGGCGGAACAGGACATGGTGCGTCAGGCTGGGATCCACTTCGCGGCGGACCGGCAGGGTGCCGGTTGCGGCCTGCGCGGGAACGGCCAGCAATAGCGCTGCGCAACAGGCGGCCCGGGTGGCGGTGACAAGCTTGGCGATCATTTCGTGTCTCTCCCGAATGGACTGGCAGGCAACCGCACGCCGCGGCTACGCCAAAAAAAAAAGGCCCACCATTTCCGGCGGGCCTTTGTTTATTTGCGGTTAGGCAAGGCTCAGAACTTCTTGCGCAGTTCAAGCGATACCATCCGGCCGAGCACGCTGGCGTTGGCCGAATCAAACACCTGCGACGATGAAACCCGGGCAAACGGCGGTGCGCGATTGAACAGGTTCTGCGCCGACAACGACAGCGACAGGTCGCGCAGCGGCCCATTGTCCTGCGCGAAGGCATAAGTCACCGTCGCATCGACGGTCACGTTCGCCGAAACCTTTTCGTCCTGGATTGCCGGAGCGACAATCGCCGGGCTGAACAGGTTGTTGGCAAGCAGCCCAACCGCACGATAGCTGTTGGTGTAGTTGTAGAAGGTGTTCAGGCTCAGCCCGCCACTGCGCAGGCCAACTTGCCCGCGGGCGCGGAACTTCAGCGGGAAGTTCACGTTGTTGACGCGTTCCACCACCGCGCTGCCCGGGGCAACCGCAACCTTGTAGTTGAATACGCGGGTGCCGCTCAGGCCAACCAGCCAGTCAAAGTTGGCGGCCGGGAATTGATACGACAGCTGGAAGTCCAGGCCGTTCATTTTGATGACGCCGGTGTTGTTCTTGCGGCCATCGACAATGGCATAGAGGTTGGTGGTGTTCGCCGCGGTGTTGATCACCGGGGTGAAGTTCGACGGCAGACGGAACAGCCCCGAATCCAGTTTGGGCTGGATGATCGCGTTGTATTGGGCGGCGGTGACGTTGGTTGCCAGCAGGTACGACGCCAGCGCCGGATCCGAGAAGACCGCCCCGCTGTTGCCCGGCGTGTCGATCACGTCGCGGTAGGCAATGTGGAAGTAGTTGAACGAAGCGTTGAAACCACTGACCAGTTCCGGCTTGAGTTCAAGCCCAAGCGACCAGGTCGTGGCCTTTTCGGGCCCGACATCGGCGTTGCCGCCCAGCATCGTGAACACGTTGCGGCCCGAACCGGCAATGGTGTTGCTGTACGACAGTGACGGGGTTGAATAGGGGTCGCTGTCCGACAGGGTCGGCGCACGGAACGACTTGCCGTACGAACCGCGCAGAACCACGCCGGGAACCGGTGCCCACTTGATGCCCAGCTTGGGGTTGGTGGTGTGGCCGAAATCGCTGTATTCATCATAGCGGCCGGCCACGTTTAGTTCGAGGCTCTGCACGCCCGGCATCGCATTGCCCGCGCCAACCAGCGGCACGATCACTTCGGCAAAGGCCGACTTGACGGTGCGATGCTTGCCGAAATCGGCCGTCACGCGCACGTCGTTCAGGTCAACCGGGCCGCTGCCGGCGTTCGATTCATTGTGGGCGTGCAGCTTTTCCTTGAGGTACTGTCCGCCGATTGCCAGCTTGATGTCACCACCGGGCAGGCTTGCCAGCGTGCCGTCAATCTTGGCGCTGGTGATGTGCGACGTGTACCAAATGCGGAAGTTGGTATAGCCCATGATCCGCTGCAGCGCGGCGACGTTATCGGCCGAACCGCCGGAACCGAACGGGTTAAGGCAGAACCCGGCCACCGTGCACTTCACGGCCAGCGCCAATTGTGCGGTGTTCAGTTCGCCGGTGCGGTTCACTTCCGAGAAGTTGTGGTTGTAAGTGTAGGCCGCGCTCAGGTTCCAGTTCTCACCCAGCTTGAGGTCGAACCCGGTCGCAACTTGCGTGCCCTGTTCATACGAACGTGCCGGACGGCCATCGCCGTAATCGCCATAGAGCGAATACTGAACAGTTTCCGAAGTCATGCTCTGTCCGGTGACGCGGATGAAGTTGGGGTTGGTGCTCGGCACCGTCAGCGACGAAATCGTGGGCGAACCGGTGTAGAAATGGCCAATGCGCTCGTAATAAAAGCCTTCGGTCCAGACCGACAGGGAATCGTTCAGTTCCTGCCGTGCGGAGGCGAGCACGTTGAGGCGATCGTTCGCCGGAATGACCGTGGTGTAGGCCGATGCTTGCAGGCGATTGGCCGTGGGCAACAGTTGCGCCTGCGTAACGCCCACGCCGCTGCCGCCGGGCAGGCCATAAACCGTGCTGCCGAACACCAGGTTGCCCGGCGCGCCGCCCGACGTGCAGTTGTTGGTCCCGCCAACGCCAGTCTGGTCGCACGTGAAGAACCGGGCGCGGTCCGACTGCAGCAATTGATCGTTGCGGCCGTATTCCGCCGCAACCATGATGCGGCCGGTATCCCACTTGTGACCGGCAACCGCGCTGATCGTCTTGGTGTTGTAATCATCGGCGGCGCCATAACGGGCGCGGGCTTCCAGGCCTTCTACATCGGTCCGTAGCACCAGGTTGGCCACGCCGGCCACAGCATCCGAACCGTAAGTGGCCGAAGCACCGTCAGCCACCACGTCGATCCGCGACAGCGCGATCGCCGGGATCGAGTTGGGATCGAACAGTTGGCCGCCAAAGCCGCCCACCGGCAGGCGCCGACCGTTCAGCAGGGTCAGCGTGGCCTGCAGGCCAAGGCCGCGGATGTTCAGCGCGTTGGCGCGCGAAATGTTGAGGTTGGCGTTCTGGGCGCTCGATCCGGTGGTGGCTTCGCCGGTGCCGATACCGGAAACCTGCGGGATCGATTTGAGAATGTCGGTGGTGGTGAGCAGCCCGGTCTTTTGAATGTCGGTTGCGGTCACCGAAATGATCGACGAGCCAACAGGCGCGGCCCCGCGAATGATCGTGCCGGTGACGACGATTTCCTTGTTGTCGTCGTTCTTGGCAGCAGCGTCCTTGTTGGCGCTGTCAACAGTCTGGGCATAGGCAGCCTGCGGTGCCGCCATTGCAGCCAGTGCGAAAGCGCTTGCACAAAGCAGATCGCGGCGGACGTTGATACGTGCAGTCATGTCAGGAAATCTCCCACCTCTTATGCTGCCGATCTATCCGTAACGCCAAAGGATGGCAACTTTCCGCGGTAAAATTGTTGTGTAGTATAACAAATGTGCAACAGTGACAGCGATGACTGTCCGGTTGAGGTGGGAAAAATGCAAGGCAAGCAGTTGATTTTAGGATTATTATGCCTTTCAATGCCAGCGCTTGCAGAGCGTCCGGTCGAACCGTTTGCCGCAGATTCGGTCCCCGCGGCGCGGTATTCAAGCTATCGGCGCGTGGCCTATTACGCTCCGGTGCGCGATGGCACGAAGCTGGCGATTACCGTGTACCAGCCGGTCGGCGCGGGCGGAGGCGAACGGTTCCCGACGCTGCTGTGGTATCACCCGGGCCATCGTGAAAGCATGGATCTCGCCAGTGGCGTAATCCGGCCGACCATGTCCGCCACAGATATCAGCTTTTTCACTGGGCAAGGGTATGCTGTTGCGGTGGCCGAAATGCGTGGCAGCGGTGCATCGTTCGGGGT
>JBDKLL010000137.1:0-3135 GCA_039795595.1 Pseudomonadota bacterium | reverse complement strand
GTCTTGCTCCGGGTGGGGTTTACCATGCCGCTGGCGTTACCGTCAGCGCGGTGCGCTCTTACCGCACCCTTTCACCCTTACCTGATAAATCAGGCGGTCTGCTCTCTGTGGCACTTTCCCTAAGGTTACCCTTGGCGGGCGTTACCCGCCACCCTTGTTTCGTGGAGCCCGGACTTTCCTCGGCGTCATTGCTGACGACGCGGCTGCCCGGCCCCCTGGCGAACGCCCTATCTAGTCTTTCCGGTGTCGCGATCCAACAACAAAGCGAACAGGATGGCGGAACATTCGCCATCCACCTGCCCATCGATCACGTGTGGCCGCCAACGGCGCTGAAACGCGCGCAGCGCCGCGGCCGGATCGGCGATATCATACCCGAACCGCTCCAGCGCCAGAAAGAACGCACCATCATTCTCATACGGGCTGGGTACCAACACCGGCGGGCGGCGCAGCGTCAGGCGGTGCGCGGCCAAAAGATCCCAATCGAACAATTCGCCGGGATCGGTTTTGCGGGCCGGGGCAATATCCGAATGGCCCACCACGTTGGCGCGGGGAATATCATGGCGCTGCACGATATCGGCCAGCAGCGGCAACAAGGCTTCCATCTGCGCATCGGGGAACGGCACATACCCGAATTCATGCCCGGGATTGACCAGTTCGATCCCGATGCTGGCGGAATTGACGTCGGTGATCCCGCGCCAGCTTGATTTGCCCGCGTGCCACGCGCGGCGGTCTTCGCGGACCAGCCGGTGCACAGTGCCATCTTCTTCAATGCAGTAATGCGCCGAAACTTCGGCAGCTTCATCGCACAGCCGCTGCAACGCAGCGTCGGCGGTTGCCATGCCAGTGTAATGCAGCACCACCATCGAGATGGGCAGGCGCCGCGCGTTCCAGTTGGGCGAAGGCGTTTCGCAGTGAACCAGTTCGCCCATCACCCCCCCGGCAAGATCGCTCCGAGCACCAGCGCCGCATCGCTCAGCGCATATTGCACCCCGCCGCCCTGACCCGCAGCCAATTGCCCGATCATCCACGCCGGCGCGGTGCGGCTGGAAATGTCCCATTCCGCAAGCGTCCCGTCAAGCGCATCGCCGATTTGGGCATCGAACGCGATTTTTGCGCCGGTTGCCCGCACCGCGATTTCACTGACCGGACCGCCGATATCGCTGTTGCGTTGTTCCACGCCGATTTCCAGCGTACCGCCGCGGACCAGCGCTTCAATCGCAATCAGCGCCAGATTAAGCAGCACCTTGATCGCCGCCTTGGGCAAGACCCCGGCCCCAAGCGACCAGCTGATCGCAATCCGCCCGTTATTGGCGGCCAGCGCTTCGACCAGTTCGCGCGCTTCTTCAACCGGGATCTGTTCACCGAACCCGCCGGCCGCACCGAACGCCAACCGGAAGAACCGCAGCTTGTCGGCACTGATCCGCGCGCTCTGTTCCAGCAGTTCAAAACAGTGCTGGCGCATTTCGGGGTTCTGCTCATCCGCCAGCAGTTCCAGACCATTCGCCAGCGCCCCGACCGGGCTTAACAGATCATGGCACAACCGCGAGCACAACAGGCTGGCCAGATCGAGCGAAGTATCGGTCATTGCGTTTCCCTTTCACCGTCGCCTTACGGCGGCGTGATCCGAACCGAAAGGATACAGCAAAAATTTCTTACGTTTCATCAACCGGATAATTGTCTGTGATCACAGACAGTTTGACGAAACCACCGGGCTGATCGTGCCAGAATGAAACATCCCCGCGCGCAACGATCGCCCAGATCCGTCCATCCCCGCTGGCTGCCGCCCGATCGGTGGCGGATGGTTCGGCCCGCCCGTTAGGGTGCGAATGGTAATACCCCAGCACCTGTGCCCCACCAGCCCGCGCCGCACGGTGCGCCGAGATCAATGCCGCCGGATCGATTTCGAAATGCTGCAAGGGATCGGGATGAACATTGCGGCAGGGCTGCACCGCCGTAATTTCAGCCTCGCCAAGCAGCAGCCCGCAGGCCTCTTGCGGGGCAGCGCGCGTCGCTTCTTCGCGCAGTGTGGCCAAAACGCCACTTGTCAGCCGGATTGCCATCCCCAAGTTCCTAGCAATGAATACGGGGGAACGCATCATTTCCGGTGAGGTCGGCGTGGGCGACCAGCGGCTTGACAAAGCGCTGGCCGAAGCCAGTGGCCTGTCGCGCGAACGGATCAAGGCGCTGCTGGGCGAATCCCGCATCCTGCTTGGTGGCAAACCGGCCAGCCAGGCCAGCCTGAAACTTGCCGCCGGCACTGCGTTTGAAATCCGCGTGCCCGAAGCCGTGCCCGCCACCGCGCAGGCGCAGGACATCCCATTGGTGGTGGCGTTCGAGGACGAACACCTGATCGTGGTCGATAAACCCGCCGGGCTGGTGGTTCATCCGGCCGCCGGCAACCTTGACGGGACGCTGGTCAACGCCTTGCTGCATCATTGCCACGGCCAGCTTTCGGGGATTGGCGGGGTGGCCCGCCCCGGGATCGTCCACCGGATTGACAAGGATACGTCGGGCCTGCTCGTCGTCGCCAAAACCGATGCCGCGCACGAAGGGCTGGCACAGCAATTTGCCGACCATTCGATCGAACGCGCCTATCTGGCCTTGGTTGGCGGCCACCCGATGCCGCCCGCCGGCACCGTGCGCGGCGCGATTGCCCGATCCAGCTTCGATCGCAAGAAAATGGCGCTGGTCGAAGCAGGCCGCGGCAAACACGCCGTCACGCATTTCAAAACGCTGGAACGGCTGCACCACTGCGCGCTGGTGGAATGTCGGCTGGAAACCGGCCGAACCCATCAGGTTCGCGTTCATATGGCATCAATCGGCCATGGGCTATTGGGCGATCCGGTTTATGGACGGACCCCACCCAAATTGCGCCCCGTGCTCAACGAACTTCACTTCCACCGCCAGGCCCTGCACGCTGCCGTGCTGGGCTTTGTCCACCCCGTTACGGGGGCAGCGATCCGCCTGGAAAGCGCTCTGCCTGCCGACATGGCGGGGCTATTGGTCGAATTGAAGGAACCAAGCTGACTTTTTGATGTAGATACAATGCCTATGTGGCCACCGCCAAGGGATGCCTATAAAGGGTCCGTTAAGGGTGAGCCGACGATGAAAGGACAGATGAGTCATATGTCGGAA
>JBDKLL010000136.1:0-5024 GCA_039795595.1 Pseudomonadota bacterium | reverse complement strand
GCGTGGAGAGCACCCCGCGCATCGTTCGCACTTCCAGATGGTTCCAGCCCGGCTTGGTCAGCATGTTGCGCAAGGTCAGCCGGGTGGCTTCGGCGCGGGCCGGGGGGAAGAAATAATTGCGCGCATCCAGCATGGTTTCCAGCTGGGTCAGCATCCCTTCCAGTTCTTCTTGCGGGGCGGGGGGGAGCAGTTCCTCCACCGTCGGCTGGGCAAGGCCGACTTGTTTTGACCATTCATAGGCGCACAGGATCACGGCTTGCGCCAGATTGAGGCTGGCAAATTCCGGGTTGATCGGGACAGTTACGATCGCGCGGGCCAGTGCGACGTCTTCGGTTTCCAGCCCCGAGCGTTCCGGCCCGAACACCAGCGCGCTGCGCCCCGCATCGGTGTGGATCGCGCGGGCAGCTTGTTCCGGGGTGACGACGGGCTTGGTCACCCCGCGCTTGCGCACGGTGGTGGCATAGACATGGGCGCAATCGGCCACGGCATCGGCCAGCGTGTCGAACACGGCGGCCCCTTCCAGCACCACATCTGCCCCCGCCGCGGCCGGGCCGGCGCTGGGGTTGGGCCAGCCATCGCGCGGGGTGACAAGCCGCAGCTCGGTCAGCCCGAAGTTGAGCATGGCGCGGGCTGCCTTGCCGATATTTTCGCCCAGTTGCGGGCGGACCAGCACGATAACCGGTTTGCGATCAGGGCGTGCCGACATCGCGCACCGAACTGGCGAATTCTTCAAAATCACGCGCTTCGGTGAAATCGCGGTAGACGCTGGCAAAGCGGATATAGGCTACGCTATCCAGTTGGCGCAGGCCGTCCATCACCATTTCGCCAATCGCCTTGGCATCGACTTCGCTTTCGCCCAGCGTTTCGATCCGGCGCTGCACGCCTGAAACCAGCTGGTCGATCCGTTCCTGCGCAATCCCGCGCTTGCGGCACGCCAGTGCCAGCGATTGTTCAATCTTAGTGCGATCGAAGGCTTCGCGCTTGTCGCCGCTTTTGATGACGATGATTTCGCGCAGTTGCACGCGTTCGAAGGTGGTAAAGCGCGCCCCGCAGCCATCGCACTGGCGGCGGCGGCGGATTGCGGTGTTATCTTCGGTGGGGCGCGAATCCTTTACCTGGCTATCGTCATGCGCGCAGAATGGACACCGCATTTAGGGGCGCAGCCGCTTGTACAGCGTAAAGCTCGCGCCAATAACCGCGCCCAGCGGGATCGACACCAGTGGCAGCAGCAAGCCGGCCACCCCGCCAATCGCCGCACCGGTCAGCACCGGGGCGGTCGACGGATGCTTCATGCCCTGCTTGGCCATGCCGACGATTTCGTCCTTGGCGTCGGCCAGCAGATCGCCGTTGCGGTTGGGATCGGTCATCGCCTTTATACCTCCGGATAGATTGGGAACCGGGCGCACATGTCTTCGACCCGCGCACGCACGCGGGCTTCCACCTGACCATCGCCGTCTTCGCCGTTACGGGCCAGGCCATCGACCACTTCTGCAATCAACGCACCGATCGCCCGGAATTCATCTTCGCGGAACCCGCGAGTGGTGCCGGCCGGGGTGCCCAGACGGATGCCAGAGGTGACGAACGGCGAACGCGCATCATACGGGATGCCGTTCTTGTTGCAGGTCAGATAGGCGCGATCGAGGCCCTTTTCGGCGGCCTTGCCGGTCACGTCCTTGGCAGTCAGATCCACCAGCATCAGGTGGTTGTCGGTCCCGCCGGAGACGATCCGCAACCCGTTGTCGGCCAGACTGGCGGCCAGCGCCCGGGCATTGGCAACGATCTGCGCGGCATAGGCCTTGAATTCGGGCTGGAGCGCTTCGCGGAAAGCCACTGCCTTGGCGGCGATGACATGGACCAGCGGGCCGCCCTGCAAGCCGGGGAACACCGCGGTGTTGAACTTCTTGGCCAATTCCTCATCGTTGGTCAGGATCACGCCCGATCGCGGCCCGCGCAGCGATTTGTGCGTGGTGGTGGTGACCACGTGGGCGTGTGGGAAGGGCGAAGGGTGCGCTCCGCCGGCGACCAGCCCGGAAAAGTGGCTCATATCCACCAGCAGGTAAGCGCCCACCGCGTCAGCGATTTCGCGGAACTTCTGGAAATCCCACACCCGCGAATAGGCGGTGCCGCCGGCAATGATCAGCTTGGGCTTGTGTTCATGGGCCAGCCGCTCGACTTGCTCCATATCGAGCTGTTCGTCGTCCTTGCGCACGCCATAGGGCACCGGCTTGAACCACTTGCCGCTCATGTTCACGGGTGAGCCGTGGGTGAGGTGACCGCCGGAATTAAGGTCCAGCCCCATAAACGTATCGCCAGGTTGCAGCAGGGCGAGGAACACCGCCTGGTTCATCTGGCTGCCCGAATTGGGCTGAACGTTGGCGAATTGGCAACCGAACAGCGCCTTGGCGCGTTCGATCGCGAGGTTTTCGACCACGTCGGCATATTCGCAGCCGCCGTAATACCGTTTGCCCGGATAGCCTTCGGCATACTTGTTGGTGAACACCGAACCGGTAGCATCCAGCACCGCGCGGCTGGTGATGTTTTCCGATGCGATCAGTTCGATCTTGTGCTGCTGGCGATGCAGTTCGTTTTCGATCGCAGCGAACACTTCGGGATCGGTTTGCGCCAGACGGGCGGTAAAGAAGCCTTTCGAGCGAACGTCCGGCAGGGTGTCGGTGGTCGCGGTCATGCAGAGAGTCCTTCAAAGGCAGGGTTGGAAAGCTTGTCGACCCGCGGGCCGTGGCGGCCGCCGCCGAATTGGGCAGACAGGAACGCATCAAGACAGGCCATCGCCATGTCCGGGCCGGTCAGGCGCGCGCCCATGGCAATGGCGTTGGCATCGTTGTGTTCACGGGCAAGGGCCGCCGACAGCGGTTCTGAAACCAGCGCACAGCGCAGGGCGGGATGGCGATTGACGGCAATCGAAATGCCGATCCCGCTGCCGCACAGCGCAACGCCGAATTGGGCCGTGCCATCGGCCACCACTTCAGCAAGCAGATAACCATAATCGGGATAATCGACGCGGTCGGCCGTTTCGGGGCCAAGATCAGCCACTTCGTGGCCAAGGCCGATCAGGTATTCACGCAAGACCGCCTTCAATTCGACGGCGGCATGATCAGAGGCAATGGCAATGCGCATGGCAGTGGGGCGAGCCTGTCAACGAGGGGAAGAATCGTTCGCGCATCCCTTAGGCGCGACTCGCACTTATTGCCAGCGCCCGGGCCAGATTCGTTCGGAAAAGTGCCGATTGTAAGTCGTGCTGACAAAAAAAGACCCCGGGGCTGCCGGGGTCTTTTCAGGGTTACTGATCGAGGAACGAACGCATCTTGCGCGATCGGCTGGGGTGCTTGAGCTTGCGCAGCGCCTTGGCTTCGATCTGGCGGATACGTTCGCGCGTGACCGAGAACTGCTGGCCGACTTCCTCCAGCGTGTGATCGGTGTTCATCCCGATCCCAAAGCGCATCCGCAGCACGCGTTCTTCGCGCGGGGTCAGGCTGGCAAGAACGCGGGTGACCGTTTCCTTGAGGTTGGCCTGAATTGCGGCATCAACCGGGATGATCGCGTTCTTGTCCTCGATGAAATCACCGAGGTGCGAATCTTCTTCATCGCCGATCGGGGTTTCAAGGCTGATCGGTTCCTTGGCGATCTTCATCACCTTGCGAACCTTTTCGAGCGGCATCGACAGCCGTTCGGCCATTTCTTCGGGCGTCGGTTCACGGCCCTGTTCGTGCAAGAACTGGCGGCTGGTGCGGACCAGCTTGTTGATCGTTTCGATCATGTGCACCGGGATACGGATGGTGCGCGCCTGATCGGCGATCGAACGGGTGATCGCCTGCCGGATCCACCACGTGGCATACGTGCTGAACTTGTACCCGCGGCGGTATTCGAACTTGTCGACCGCTTTCATCAACCCGATGTTGCCTTCCTGGATCAGGTCCAGAAATTGCAAGCCGCGGTTGGTGTATTTCTTGGCGATCGAGATCACCAGCCGGAGGTTGGCTTCGACCATTTCCTTCTTGGCGATGCGCGCTTCGCGTTCGCCCTTCTGGACCATGTTGACGATGCGCCGGAATTCGGTGAGCGCCATGCCCGTTGCGGCGGCGATATCCGCCACTTCGGCGCGGATGCGTTCCACGGCATCGGCTTCGTTTTCAGCGAAAGCCGCCCACTTTTTGTCCTTGCCGGCCTGAGCTTGCAGCCAGCCATCGTCGAGTTCATGGCCGACATAGCTGTCGAGGAAGTCCTTGCGGTTTACCTTGTGGCGTTCAGCCAAGCGCAGCATTTGCCCGCCCAGCGCCGTCAACCGGCGGTTGAAGGCATAGAGGTTGTCGACCAGATACTCGATCTTGGTGGCGTGGAATTGCACGCTTTCGACTTGCGCGGTCAGGTCTTCGCGCAGTTGCTGGTAGGCCTTTTCCTTGGCGGCCGGGAATTCACCGCCCAGCGCCATGGCGTTCAGGCGATCGGCCTGAACCTTTTCAAACTTGCGGAACAGCGCGGTGATTTCGGCGAACTTTTCCAGTGCGCCGGGTTTCAGCGCCGCTTCCATCTGCGCGAGGCTGAGGGTGTTGTCTTCCTCTTCCTCTTCGGCAGGGCGGCGGGCGCGGCGCTCAACGCCGTCCTCGTCCTCTTCGTCGGCCGATTCTTCTTCCTCGATGTCGTCCTCTTCCTTGTAGGACGGGCCGGCGGTGGCTTCGCTGATTTCGCCGTCGCCGTCATCTTCGCCGTCTTCGGAGAGGTTTTCGGGCTGCGGTTCCTTGGACAGCATGGCATCCAGATCGAGGATTTCGCGCAGCTGCATTTCGCCGGCGTTCAGTGCTTCGGACCACTGGATGATCGCGTGGAAGGTGATCGGGCTTTCGCACAGGCCCAGGATCATGGTGTCGCGACCGGCTTCGATGCGCTTGGCGATGGCGATTTCGCCCTCGCGGCTGAGCAGTTCGACCGCGCCCATTTCGCGCAGGTACATACGGACCGGGTCATCGGTGCGCTCGACGATTTCTTTCTTCTTTTCGAGCGCAGGCTTT
>JBDKLL010000135.1:0-4317 GCA_039795595.1 Pseudomonadota bacterium | reverse complement strand
GGCGCACCCCTGTCCAGCAATGGCGACATGGCCGGACTGCTCCCTGATAGCTCAGCGGTAGAGCTCTCGACTGTTAATCGAGCGGCCGTAGGTTCGAATCCTACTCAGGGAGCCATTCATTTCCCCAAAATTTGCGCGACACTGCCTGAACGCGGGCTGCGTATGATCAGCCCAGCAACAGGCGGCTTCCAGCCCAGATCGTCAATGCCGCGGTCAACCAGCGGATCGCCCATTCGGGCAAGACCCGCAGCGCCAGCACACTGCCCAGTTGCCCGCCCAGCACCACCGCAATCAGCAAGGGCAGCCCCCCGGCCAGCGCCTCGCCGAACCGTTCAAGGCCGTTCTTGGCCAATTGCCCAATCAGCCCCGACAGCGAATTGATCAGGATGAACAGGCTGGTCGTCGCCGCGATCTGGCGCGCCCCGGCCCAGCGGGAAAGGTGCAGCAGCGGCGCCAGAAAGATCCCGCCACCAATCCCGACCAGCCCGGCCAGATAGCCAAGCGGTGCCACTGCCAGCGGCATGAACCGCGCCAGCGCCGCGGGTGCGGCGTCCTGCTCTGCCGTGCGGGGAACAAACAACGCCAGCCCCGCCCCCACCAGGCTGAGACCAAGGATAAACAGGAACGTTTCCTGCCGGATCGGGGTTAACCCGCCCAGAAACGCCAGCGGCGCGGCGATCAACGCCAGCACCAGCGCGCGCCGCCACGGCAGTTCGCCGGCACGGGCAAACCGCCCAATACTGCCGCTGACCACCACGATGTTGCAGGCCAGGCTGACGATCGGCAGCAGGCGGTAATCGAACCCCGCCAGCGCCAGCAGCGCGTTATAGGTCGATCCGCCGCCAAAACCGACTGCGGCATAAAGCAGCGCGGTGGCGAAAAAACCGATTGGCAATAACCCAGTCATCTCCGCCTCCGGTTATGCTGCAGCAATCAGGCCGCGCCGTGACAGTGTTTATATTTCTCGCCTGACCCGCACGGGCATGGCGCATTGCGCGACAAGCCCAGGTCGGCATAAGGATCGCCCCCGGCCGCGCGCGCGGCGGCACCCGCCATCGCCCCCATCACCCCCGGCACCACCATCGCATCATTTTCCCCGGTGAAGGGATCGATGTGGCTGGTCAGAAATTCGGGCAGTTCGGGCAGCGGCGCGGCTTCGGGCATCCGCAGTTCGCTGTTCATCAAGATCCGCGTCACATCGGTGCGGATCGCTTCCAGCATCTTTTCGAACAGGCCGAAAGCTTCCTGCTTGTATTCGTTGATCGGGGTCTTCTGAGCATAGGCACGCAGGAACACCACCTGTCGCAGCGCATCCAGCGTGGCGAGGTGTTCCTTCCAGTAATGATCGAGCCGTTCGAGCAGGATCTGCTTTTCCACCTGCCGCCAGATCGCCCCATCATCGCCGATCTTGGCGGCCATGTGGGCATCGGCCGCAGCCGCCAGGTGTTCTTCGATATGTTCGGAATCGATGCCGTCTTCGGCCAGCCATGCATCGAACGGCGGTTCAAACGCCAGAACATCGCGGACGCTGGCCTTCAGCCCTTCGATATTCCACTGTTCGGGATAAGAACCTGCCGGGCAAGCATCGCTGACCAGTGCATTGACGGTATCGTGGCGCATGTCTTCCACCACGTCGTCCACCGTTTCGGCATCCATGATATCGGCGCGCTGTTCGTAGATGACCTTGCGCTGATCGTTCATCACGTCGTCGTATTCGACCACTTGCTTGCGAATATCGTAATTGCGCGCTTCGACCTTCTTTTGCGCGGTTTCGATCGCCTTAGACAGCCAACGCGAACCGATCGCCTCGCCATCGGCAAGGTTCGAATTCATCATCTTGGCAAACAGCGTGTCCGGCCCGAAAATCCGCAACAGATCATCTTCAAGGCAGAGGTAGAACTTCGACAGGCCCGGATCGCCCTGCCGGCCCGAACGGCCGCGCAACTGGTTATCGATCCGGCGGCTTTCATGGCGTTCGGTGCCGATTACGCACAGCCCGCCGGCGGCCAGAACCTGATCCTTTTCAGCGTCGATTTCGGCTTTCATGCGGGCAATCGCGGCATCGCGTTCGGCCCCTTCGGGCATATCGCGCAATTCATCCTCGATCCGGAATTCCAGATTGCCGCCCAGCTTGATGTCGGTGCCGCGCCCGGCCATGTTGGTGGCGATCGTTACTGCCCCCAGCCGCCCGGCCTGTGCCACAATGTGCGCTTCCATTTCGTGGAAGCGGGCGTTGAGCACGTTGTGCTTTACCCCCAGATTGTTGAGGAATTCAGACAGCATTTCGGATTTTTCGATCGACACCGTGCCAACCAGCACTGGCTGGCCCGCGCCGGCCTTTTCGCTGATCAGCTTGGCGATCGCCTGAAACTTGTCTTGCGTGTTCTTGTAGAATTCGTCTTCTTCGTCGACCCGCTGGACCGGGATATTGGTCGGGATCGTCACCACGTTCATCTTGTAGATGTCGTAGAATTCCGAAGCCTCGGTGGCCGCAGTGCCGGTCATCCCGGAAATCTTGGGATACATCCGGAAGTAATTCTGGAACGTGATCGATGCCATCGTCTGGTTTTCAGGTTCGATCCGCACGCCTTCCTTGGCCTCGACCGCCTGGTGCAACCCGTTCGACCAGCGCCGGCCGTCCATCATCCGGCCGGTGAATTCATCGATGATGACAACCTTGTCGTCCTTCACGATATAATCGATATCGCGCTTGAACATCACGTTCGCCTTGAGGCTTTGGTCAAGGTGATGGACGACTTGCGTGTTTTCAATATCGTAGAGGTTCGAACCAACCAGCAGCCCCGCCGCTTCAAGCAGGCGTTCGGCCTTTTCCACGCCATCTTCGGTCAGCGTGATGTTCTTGGTTTTCTCATCTGCTTCGTAATCGTCAGCCACCAGTTGCTTCACCACCGCGTCCACCGCGACGTACAGTTCGCTCTTGTCGTCGGTCGGGCCGGAAATGATCAGCGGGGTGCGCGCTTCATCGATCAAGATCGAATCCACTTCGTCGACGATCGCATGGTTGAACGGGCGGTGGACCATCTGGCCCCGCTCGTGCTTCATATTATCGCGCAGGTAATCGAACCCAAGCTCGTTGTTGGTCGCGTACGTAATATCGGCGTTATAGGCTTCGCGGCGTTGTTCTTCGGTCAGGTTCGGGACGATCACCCCCACCGTCAAACCAAGGAACGTGTAGATCTGCCCCATCCATTCGGCGTCGCGCCGGGCAAGGTAATCGTTCACCGTCACCACGTGCACGCCCTTGCCTTCAAGCGCGTTGAGATAGACCGCCAGCGTGGCCACCAGCGTCTTGCCTTCGCCGGTGCGCATTTCGGCGATTTCGCCGCGATGAAGCACGATCCCGCCGATCATCTGCACGTCGAAGTGGCGCATCCCCAGCACGCGGCTGGAAGCTTCGCGCACGGTGGCAAAGGCTTCGGGCAGCAGATCGTCCAGCGTGCGCCCTTCTTCCAGCAGGCGGCGGAACTTGATGGTCTGTCCGGCCAGTTCCTCGTCGCTGAGCGCAGAAATGGTCGGCTCGAACGCGGCGATCTGTTTGACGATCTTGTCGAGCGACTTGACGTAACGGTCGTTGGAAGAGCCGAAAATGGCCTTGGCGATGGCGCCGATCATAGGAAATTCCTGAATTTTGAAGGTATCACAGATGGCCGCGCCGGGGCCGCAAAGGCCCGCGCAGCCGCAGCAGCAGGTTCACGTCAGGCGTTATTCGAACGCGCGATCGGCCCCGAACAGCACCGCGGGGATGAACACGGGCGGACGCACCGGGCGGATCCGATCGTTTTCACGATCGCGCCGTTCCTGTCGGGCCGCAGGGGCATCCACCGCGGCCGATTGCGGGGCCGCCGGGCGGGCACCGCGCGCACTGTCAACCGCGCCAATTTCGGTATCGCCGGCACCGCTCATCCGCGCCTGCGCAGGCACGGCTTCCACGGCAAGGCCCGCAAACAGGGCCAGAAGGGCAAGGATGAACCGGTTCATTGCCGAGGGGATATAGTGCGCAACCCGATGGGCGTCCACCCATCCCCGCAGCTGATTTCCCATTCCTGCATCTTATTTCAACGCCGTAAAAAACCAAACGCCGCACCTGCATAAGCAGATGCGGCGCATGATTTCAGTGGCACGCCGCGAGGCGACGGGCGCGCCGGAACGCGTCTTAGTTGACGGCGTCCTTCAGGCCCTTGCCGGCCTTGAACTTCGGCTGAGCCGAAGCCTTGATCGTCATCGGTTCGCCGGTGCGCGGGTTGCGGCCGGTCGAAGCCTTGCGCTTGGCAACCGAGAAGGTGCCGAAGCCGACGA
>JBDKLL010000134.1:0-5423 GCA_039795595.1 Pseudomonadota bacterium | reverse complement strand
GGCACCACACGTTCTTCGAAATGCTCGGAAACTTTTCGTTCGGCGATTATTTCAAGGAGCAGGCGATCACCCATGCGTGGACCCTGCTGACCAAGGAATGGGGCCTGCCCAAGGACAAGCTGCTGGTCACGGTTTACCACACCGATGATGAAGCGCTGGGCCTGTGGAAGAAGGTTGCCGGCCTGTCGGAAGACCGGATCATCCGCATTGCCACCAAGGACAACTTCTGGGCGATGGGTGATGATGGCCCATGTGGCCCATGCTCGGAAATCTTCTTCGATCACGGCGACCATATCTGGGGCGGCCCGCCGGGATCGGCCGACGAAGACGGCGATCGTTTCATCGAAATCTGGAATCTGGTGTTCATGCAGTTCGAGCAGACCGCCGGGGAAATCACCGGCAACCTGCCCAAGCCCAGCATCGATACCGGGATGGGGCTGGAACGCATCGCCGCGGTGATGCAGGGCGAGCACGACAATTACGATACCGATACGTTCAAGGCGCTGATTGCCGCTTCGGAAAGCCTGACCGGCATAAAGGCTGCGGGCGAACACACCGCTAGCCACCGGGTGATCGCCGATCACTTGCGTTCGACCAGCTTCCTGCTCGCCGATGGGGTGCTGCCATCGAACGAAGGGCGCGGGTATGTGCTGCGCCGGATCATGCGCCGGGCGATGCGCCACGCGCACCTGCTGGGTGCGAAGGATCCGTTGATGCACCGCTTGGTGCCGGCGCTGATCACCGAAATGGGTGCGGCCTATCCCGAACTTGGCCGGGCGCAGGCGCTGATTCAGGAAACGCTACAGCGCGAAGAAGTGCAGTTTCGGCGCACGCTGGCCAATGGCCTTAAATTGCTGGACGAAGCCACGACCGGATTGGGCGATGGCGATGCCCTGCCGGGCGAAACCGCCTTCCGCCTCTATGATACTTATGGCTTCCCCTATGACCTGACCGAAGACGCCCTGCGCGCCCGCGGAATCGGTGTCGACAAGGCCGGCTTCGATGCCGCCATGGCGCAGCAGAAAGCCGCTGCGCGCGCGGCATGGAAGGGCAGCGGCGAAGCGGCCGACAGCGAAGTGTGGTTCGACATTGCCGAACGCGTCGGCGCGACCGAATTTACCGGCTACACCGCTGTCATTGGCGAAGCGCAAGTCGTTGCGCTGGTGCAGGACGGCAAGGAAGTGGCCAGCGCCAACGCGGGTGACAGCGTAACAGTGATCACCAACCAGACCCCGTTCTATGGCGAAAGCGGCGGGCAAGCGGGAGATGCCGGGGTGATTGCCGGGGCCGATGGGTTGCAGCTGACCGTCAGCGATACTGCCAAGCCGCTGGGCCGGCTGCACGCCCATGCCGCCAAAGTTGCCGCTGGCACTGTCACAGTGGGTGATGTGGTCAAGCTGGATATCGACGTTGCCCGGCGCGATGCGATCCGCGCGAACCATTCGGCCACGCACTTGCTCCACGCTGCGCTGCGCAATCGCCTTGGCGGCCATGTGACGCAAAAAGGCTCGCTGGTGGCGGCGGAACGGCTGCGGTTCGATTTTTCGCACCCGGCCGCCCTTTCCGCTGAAGACATTGCGGCGATCGAAGCCGAAGTGAACGCCGAAATTCGCGCCAATGATCCGGTGGTCACCCGGTTGATGAGCCCGGATGATGCGATCGAAGCCGGCGCGATGGCGCTGTTCGGGGAAAAGTACGGCGATGAAGTGCGCGTGCTGAGCATGGGCCGGGTGGTTGAAAAGGCCTATTCGGTGGAACTGTGCGGCGGCACCCACGTCCGCGCGCTGGGCGATATCGGCCTGTTCCGGATCGTCGCGGAAAGCGCGGTCAGTTCAGGCGTGCGCCGGATCGAGGCGCTGACCGGCGAAGGCGCGCGGCGCTGGCTGGTGGAACGGGAAGAACAGCTTAAGGCCGCGGCAGCGGTGCTGCGCACCACGCCCGATGAGGTGGAAGCCCGCGTGGCCGCGCTGCTGGATGAACGCAAGAAGCTGGAGCGCGAGCTGGCCGAAGCCAAGAAGGCACTGGCCCTTGGTGGCAGCGGCGGACAGGCCGAAGTCGCGGATGAAGACATCGGCGGTGTTACGTTTTCGGGGCAGGTGATCGACGGGCTTGATGCCAAGGAGCTGCGTGGGCTGCTCGATCAGGCCAAGCAGCGGATGGGTTCGGGCGTGGCGGTGATCGTGGCGGTCAACGATGGCAAGGCCAGCATCGCCGCCGCCGTAACCGATGACCTGACCGGCCGCGTCAGCGCGGTTGATCTGGTCCGCGCCGGGGTTGAGGCGCTGGGCGGCAAGGGTGGCGGCGGCCGGCCGGATATGGCCCAAGGCGGCGGCCCTGATGGGGCCAAGGCGGCGGATGCGATTGCTGCGGTAAAGGCCGTGATCGCCGGTTAAGGCAGGGTCGGATCGCTCCGCTCACGCAGCGTGGTGCTGCGCAGGCGGGGCTTTTCGTCCAGATCGCCTTCGGCCATGATCTGGGCGCGCAGTTCGTCGCGCTTTTCGTGGATGCTGGCGATTACTGGCCCCATCGGCACACCGATATCCACCAGCACCGCTTCGGACAGTTGCAGCGAGCTTTCCAGCGTTTGCGGAACCGCCGTACTGGCCCCCGCGCGGTAGAGCGCCGCGGCATGGCCGGCATCGCGCGCGCGGGCCAGAATCGGCAGATCGGTATGCTGGGCACGCCATTTGCGCACCAACCGCTTGGCCAGAATCGGTTCATCCATCGTCAGCACCACTGCGCTGGCTTGTGCAAGGCCCAGTTTGGCCATGGTAGCATCGCGCGTGGCATCGCCAAACACCACGGTATAGCCGCGTTCCAGCCCTTGATTGACGCGGTCGGGATCAAGGTCGATCGCCAGATAAGGTTTGCCATGGCGGATCAGCATATCCGCCACCAGCCGGCCCACCCGATCAAACCCGATGATCAGCGTGCGCGGACGGCCATCATGGTCGGCCGGGCGCGGCGCATCGGCAGTATCTACCCGCCGTGCCAGCCGTTTGCCCAGCCATGCCAGCATTGGCGTAACCGTTAATCCGATGGCGGTGACAATCTGCCAGAACTGCGCGGTGCCGGGCTGGATCAGCAGCGATACCGATGCCGCCGAAAGCACGATCAGCGTGGTTTCCGATGGGCTGGCCAGCAGAATCCCGGTTTCCGCGGCAGTCCCGCTGCGGGCGCCCATGGCGCGCAACGCGAATGCCGTGACCAGCGCCTTGATCACCATCACCCCCAGCGTGGCCGCCAGCAGCAGGCCCAGATTGTCCCACACCACTGCCAGATCGATGCTCATCCCCACGGTGATCAGGAACACGCCCAGCGCCAACCCCTTGAACGGGGCAGTGAAGGCTTCGACTTCGCTGTGGTATTCGGTTTCGGCGATCAACAGTCCCGCCAACAACGCGCCCATAATTGGCGACAAGCCCACCGCCGCGGTGGCCAGCGCCGATACGATCACCACCAGCAGACTGGCGGCCAGGAACAGTTCAGGGCTTTTGGTGCGCGCGGCCTGCGCGAACAGCCGGGGCAGCAGGAACCGGCCAAAGCCCAGCAAGGCGACAATCACCAGCGTGCCAAGCAGCAAGGTGCGCAGCAGCCCTGCCATGCCATCACCGCCGGCCGAGGGAGCGATCGCGCCGAGCAGGAAGATGATCGGCACCAGCGCGAGATCTTCGAACAACAGCATCGCCAGCGCGGCCTTGCCCACCGGGGTGCTGGTGCCGGCAATCGGCAGGACCAGCGCGGTGGAGGACATCGCCAGCGCGAGCCCAAGCCCAAGCGCGCCGCCAACCGGTTCGCCCAGCAGCGCCAGCCCGGCCGCAAGCAATCCGCCGGCGCCCAGCAATTCGATCGCGCCAAGCCCAAACACCTGCCGTCGCATGGCCCAGAGCCGGTTGAACGAAAGTTCCAGCCCGATTTCGAACAGCAGCAGGATGATTCCGAATTCGGCAAACGGGGCAAGGTCATCCGGGTTCGAAATCGTGACATATTCCAGCCACGGATGATCGAACGCCAGTTGTCCCAGCGCATAAGGACCAACCAGCAGGCCAACGAGGATGAACCCGATCACCGGGGTAATCCGAAACCGCGCGAACACGGGGATCACGATCCCCGCCGCCCCAAGGATGACCAGTGCATCGCCCAGCGGCGAGGATGGGTTGAACGTAAGCGGGGCTGCCATGCGGGCAGGTTAGGGGAGGCTAGCGCGCTTCGTCAAACAACCGTTCGACATTGCCGCCGTTGGCGGCGAGCGTGGCGGCAACGCGCTGGCGGCCGAGATAATAGGGTAACGCCGGATGGCTGCGTCCTGCGGCTTGTAGTGCGGCCACGTCTGCGGCGGTCAGGCTGCTTTCACCCGCGACATAATCGCAGTATCCCTCGCGCAGCCATTGCGGCTTGAGCACATCGACGAACCTGCCGAACTGGCGACTTACCATGCCATGGCATTTTTCGTGAGCGATGACCCCGGCCAACCCCCGTTTGCTGCCAATCCCGGTGCCGTTGCTGACAACACCGGTGGAGGGATCGAATTGGTTGATGACAACGCTGTTGGTGAATGCGCGGGTCAGCGCAAATGAGTTGTGTGTAGTGTTGGCTAAATACAGCCAGCGCCAACCGCCATCGGTTAAGAAAATATCGCGGCTTTCAGTGCGTAGCGCCAATGGACTCGCTTGGGTCCGAGTGTTGGCATCTTGCAGTATTTGGTCCAGTTGTGGGCGTAGCAACGGGGCGGTCGACCAGACGTGATCGGAACCGATCTTGGCCTGATAGGGGAAGGCAAGCAATTGCGGCGCTAATATTGGAGTGGCAACGATAACGGCCAGCACGGAAAATATACGCGAAAAGCGCTTGGACATGCCGGTGCTCCAAATTTGATTTAAGCAATTGGATTAAAATAAATTATTGGCAATAAATCAAGCAGTTTCTGAGCGGATGGCCAGTTGGGTACGGGATTTTCTACGCCCAAACGAAAACGGCGGCCCCGGGTGGGACCGCCGCTGTTCGCGAAACGGGGACGGGAAGGTTACTTCCAGTTGGCCATTTCGGTTTCGAGGTTCTGCACGATGGCTTCGAAGAAGCCTTCGGTGGTCAGCCACGGCTGATCCGGGCCGATCAGGATCGCGAGGTCCTTGGTCATCTTGCCGCTTTCCACGGTGTCGATGCAGACCTTTTCCAGCGTTTCGGCAAACCGCACCACATCGGGGGTTTCATCGAACTTGCCGCGATAGATCAGGCCGCGGGTCCACGCGAAGATCGAGGCGATCGGGTTGGTGCTGGTCTGCTTGCCCTGCTGGTGCTGGCGGTAGTGACGGGTGACAGTGCCGTGCGCCGCTTCGGCTTCAACGGTCTTGCCGTCGGGGGTCATCAGCACCGAGGTCATCAGACCCAATGAGCCGAAGCCTTGCGCGACCTGGTCCGATTGC
>JBDKLL010000133.1:0-6391 GCA_039795595.1 Pseudomonadota bacterium | reverse complement strand
TCCTGTTCGTCGAGGTAGGCTTCCGGCGAGAAGATATCGAGTGAACCGATCGGCTTTGCCACGCTTCCGTCTCCATTCTGAACTTATGATACTTGGCGCTGCCGGCCGTTCACGCAAGTTGCGGCAGGGCGCAAGGCAGACCCTAACCGGGTTTCTGCCCAATACATCTGGCGCACCGCCCATTTTGGGAGAATTATCGATGCCGTCTGATATTATGACGCGAATCCGCGGTTAGCGCTGCACGCGCCGTGCGGTTGGCCGAATGGACGAATGGGAGAAACCGGAATGGCGGATGGTGGGATGCGCAAGAATTACGGCAAATTGCACGCGCTCCACGTGGCGGCGTTAACCCGGCACCTGATCGAATGCCGCCGGGCGTGTGACGGCGATCTGGACTTGTTTCTGGTGCTGACGATCATTGGCGAGCGCACGTTTTCAGCACGCAATGCGCCCGCGGGGATGAGCCATGCCGAATTCATGGCCCGCACGGTTGCAGAAATCGAACCCGTTGCCATCAACCTGCAATCGATCGCGGATTACAGCGGGATCCCCCGCGAAACCGTGCGCCGGAAGATCGCTATCCTGATGGCGAAGGGTTGGGTGCAGCGCGACGCGCACAAGTTCATCACGGCAACCGATAAAGCCAAGGACAACTTGTTTGGCCTGACGGAAAGCACCGTGCGTTACCTTCAAGACCTTGAGCGAGCATTGACCGTCAGTGCGGCCGGGTGATTGCCGTCGGGCGTATCAAATTTGGGTGGTGCTGCGGGTGGTTCAGGCCAGTTCCAGCTTGGCCACCTTGCCCGCGGCATTGCGCGGCAGTTCATCGAGAAACGCAACGAGGCGCGGCACCTTGTAATTGGCCATGGCATCGCGCGCCCAGCCAATCAGTTCGGCACTGGTCAATTGGGCGCCGGGCCGCAGCACCACGAAAGCCTTGCCCACTTCGCCCATCCGTTCATCAGGCACGCCGATCACCGCGACCATGCCAATCGCTGGATGGGCGGCCAGCAGCTTTTCGATTTCGGCTGGGTAGCAGTTGAACCCGCCGGAAATGTACATGTCTTTTTTGCGATCGGTAATGCGGACATACCCGGCGGCGTCCATCGTTCCGACATCGCCGGTGTGGAGCCAACCGGCGGAATCGATGGCCTCGGCGGTGGCGGCCGGGTCATCAAGGTAGCCCCGCATCACCCCCACGCCGCGCACCCAGATTTCCCCGGTTTCGCCGCGGGGCAGTTCGGCACCATCATCCCCGGCGATGATCACTTCGTTGCCCGGAATTGCCGCCCCGCACGTTTGCGCGATCAGTTCCACCGGATCACCCGGGCGGCACGATGTGATGTTGACGCATTCGGTCATGCCATAGGCGGTGATGATATCGCGCATCCCCAGTTCGCTGCGGATCCGTTCGATCAGCACCGGCGGAACGGTGGCCGCGCCCGTGGTTCCGCCGCGCAATGAACTGGCGTCGAAAGGGTGGCGTTCGCGTTCGGCCAGCAGCATCTGAAAGATCGTTGGTGGCCCGGGCAGAAAGGCGATCCGTTCCTGTTCGATCAGGCGGATTGCTTCGGCCACATCAAACTGAGGCATCGGCACCATTACCGCACCGGCGATCAGGCAGGCCACCCAGCCCACTTTCATGCCGAAGCTGTGGAAGAAGGGATTGGCGATCAGGTAGCGTTCGCCTTGGGCCAGCCCGGTATTGCCGATCCACACGCCCACTTGCGGGATGATCCCGCCGTGGGTCATCAGCACCCCTTTGGGCACGCCGGTCGTGCCGCTGGTGAACATGATATCGGAGACGTGATCGGGGGTAAGTGCTGCCAGCGCGGCGTCGATCCGGGGATCTGCCGTGCCTTTGCCACTGGCAACGAACGCTGGGAAATCGCGGTTCAGCAACACTGTTTCGACCAGATCGGGCAGGTCTTCGCCGGCGAGTAGGGCAGGGTAATCGATGCCCAGAAAGTCGGTTGCGGTAAACAGCAGGCGGGTATGGGTGCGCCGCAGGATGTCGCCTGCCTCGCGTCCCTTGAGCCGCGTGTTAAGCGGCACGATCGCGGCCCCGCACGTCTGCGCGGCCACGGCCGCAACCACCCATTCCCGGCTATTGGGCGCCCAGATTGCGATCCGATCCCCGGTGCCGACCCCGCGTTCAAGCAATGCCGAAGCGGCGGCGCGGCATTCGTCCCATAACTGCGCAAAAGTGCGCCGCTGATCGCCTTCAACCAAGGCAAGGGCATCACCCCAGCGTTGTGCCGCGGCAGCCGCCGCGTGGGGAATGGTCTGGGGCAGCAGCGCGGTCATCTTAGGCGATTTCGAACAGCCCGGCCGCACCCATGCCGCCCGCCACACACATCGAAATGACCACGTATTTGACGCCGCGGCGCTTGCCTTCCAGCAAGGCGTGGCCAACCAGGCGGCTGCCGGTCATGCCAAAGGGATGGCCCAGCGCGATCCCGCCGCCGTTGACGTTCAGCTTGTCAGGATCGATCCCCAGCTTGCGCTGGCAATAGATTGCCTGACTGGCAAAAGCTTCGTTGATTTCGAACAGGCCGATATCGTCGATCGACAGGCCGGCCCGGTCCAGCAGCTTGGGGATTGCGAACACCGGGCCGATGCCCATTTCATCGGGTTCGCAGCCCGCGACCTGAAATCCGCGGTAAATGCCCAGCACCGGCAACCCTTCGCGCTGGGCGGTGGCCAGATCCATCAACACTTGCGCGGATGCGCCATCGGACAATTGCGAGGCATTGCCAGCGGTGATGTGGTGGCCTTCCTTGATGACCATGCCATCTTTGAACACCGGGCGCAGGGCCGATAGCCCTTCAGCAGTGGTATCGCCGCGCACCCCTTCATCGGCCGCGATCGTTACCGTTTCGCGGCCGGTTTCGTTGCCTTCCTTGTCCTTAAGGCTCTTTTCGACCGTGATCGGGGTGATTTCGTCAGCGAACCGACCGGCTGCTTGTGCTGCACCGGCCCGCTGCTGGCTGAGCGCCGAAAATGCATCCTGATCTTCGCGGCTGATGCCATAGCGTTCAGCTACAATTTCGGCGGTTTCGATCATCGCCATGTAAGCATAAGGATCGGCTGCGATCACCGCCTGTGACCGGTTGCGCCAAGCGGGCGCGAACTTGTTCAGCGTCATCGAAATGGTTTCGACCCCGCCCGCCACGGCCACGTCCACTTCGTCGCAGCGGATCGCCCGCGCTGCCAGCGCAATCGCATTGAGGCCCGAAGAGCACTTGCGATCCAGCGTAAAGCCGCTGGTGGTGTTGGGCAGTTTCGACGCGTGCACCGTCAACCGGCCAAGGTTGTAGCTCTGGGTGTTCCAGTGGTTGCCACAGCCAAGGTAAACATCGTCGACCCGTGCCGGATCAATTCCCGCGCGCGTTAAGGCAGCATCGACAACATGGGCCGAAAGCACCGGCGCTTCGGTGTCGTTGAAAGCCCCGCGATAGGCTTTGCCGATGGCGGTGCGGGCGGTGGAAACGATGGCGGCATCACGCATGGTATCGGTCCTTGTTGCTCAACCGGCGGTCATGTTGCCGGGGCCGAAATAGGCCTTCATTTCCTTCACCTTGCCCTGATCGTCGAAGGCAAACGTATCGATCACGTCGATCGCCATGTCCTTGCCGTCCCAGTGGAGGCGAACCTGCATCGCAAACGCGGCGTGGGCCGCGGCAACGCGGATCGGGCCGACGAGGTGCAACTTGGCCCCGGTAGCCATCGATTCGGTGTAGAATTGGCGGATGGCGGCCGTCCCGATTTTGGCGGGGCTGCCGATCGGATCTTCGATCACGGCATCGGCGGCGAAGATCGCCACGGCGGCTTCAGGATCGCCTGCGGCAAAGGCCGCGACATAGGCGTGAACGGCGGCTTCCATCTGTGCAGGTGTGGGCATGGCTTAACCTTCCGGGAAATAGCGGCTGATCGTGTCGACCACGCAGGCGGGCTTGTCGCTGCCTTCGATTTCGATCGTTACGCGGACAACGGATTGGATTGCGCCCTTGATCTCTTCGACCCCGACCACTTCGCCAACCCCGCGAATACGGCTGCCCACTTTGACCGGGGCAAGGAACCGCAACCGATCGGCACCGACGTTGACCGCGTGGGTAAACCCGCGCACTTCGATCAGATCGGGCAGGAAGAAGTTGACGAGGCTCATGGTCAGGTAACCGTGGGCAATCGTCCCGCCGAACGGGCCATCTTTGGCGCGATCGGGATCGACGTGGATCCACTGGTGATCGCCGGTTACTTCAGCAAAGCCGTTGACCCGATCCTGCTCGATTGCCAGCCAATCGGTAGGGCCAAGGATCGTGCCTTCCTGTCCGATCAACGCGCGTGGGGTGGGGTAGATCGTCGGCATCGTCAGGCCCTCTGGCTCGAAACCGACAGCACTTCGCCGGTCATATAGGACGACAGGTCCGAGGCCAGAAACAGCATCACGTTGGCCACTTCCCACACTTCGGCAGGGCGCCCGAAGGCTTCCTTGGCCGAGAGTTCAGCCAGCAGTTCGTCGGTGGTCACTTTGGCAAGGAACGCGTGCATTGCGATCGATGGGGCAACCGCGTTGATCCGCACGTTGTGTTCGGCGGCTTCCACTGCTGAACAGCGGGTAAAGGCCATCACCCCGGCTTTGGCGGCGGCATAATGCGCCTGCCCCTTTTGGGCGCGCCAGCCCAGCACCGATGCGTTGTTGACGATGGCTCCGGCCTTGCGTTCGTACATCGCGGGCAGGAACGCGCGGGTCATCCGGAATACGCTGTTCAACGTTACGTCGAGCACGCGGAACCACTGATCGTCGGTCATCGTCACCACGTCGACTTCGCCGCCGAGGCCAGCATTGTTGATCAGCACGTCAACATGGCCCAGTTCGCGCAGCGCGGCAGCGTGGAGGGCATCAACTTGCGCCTGATCGGTTACATCGCAGACCACGGTGGCCGGGCGGGGGCAGCCCACTTCTGCGGCGATCCGGTCTGCGGCTTCACCCAGCCGCCGTTCGTGAAAATCGCTGATCAGCACGGTTGCGCCTTCTTCCGCGGCGCGTTTGGCGGCAGCATAGCCGATGCCGGTGCCAGCCGCCGCGGTGACCACCACGGTTTTTCCGGCCAAGAGGTTGCGGCCCGCGGGATAGGGTGGGATTGGCGTGGCCATCAAACGTCACCCCGCGGTTCGCGCGGCATGCCAAGGCCGCGTTCGGCAATCAGGTTGCGCTGGATCTGGTTGGTGCCGCCATAGATCGTATCAGCGCGCGAATAGAGGAACAAGTTGGGCAGGGTGTCCCACTCGTATTCGCTGCCATCGGCCACTTCGCCGGCTTGGCCCAATACGTCCATCGCCAGTTCGCCCAGGCTGCGACGCCAACTGGCCCACTGGATCTTGTACGTCAGCGCCGCCCCATCGATCTTGGCATGATCGGTCTGCGACAGCATCCGCAGTGCGCCATACCGCATCAGCCGCAGGCCGATTTCTGCCTTGGCGATACGCTGGCGGATTAGTGGGTCATGGGCCGTGCCATTGGCCTTGGCCGCAGCGATGATCTCATCCAGTTCGTTGCGGAAGCCCATTTGCTGGCCCAGCGTGGAAACCCCGCGTTCGAAGGCCAGCAGGCCCATCGCGATCTTCCACCCTTCGCCCACTGCGCCAATCAGGCTGTCAGCCGGGCAGCGCGCGTCGGTAAAGAAGGTTTCGTTGAATTCGGCATCGCCGTTGATCTGCTTGATTCCGCGGATTTCGATTCCCGGCTGGTCGATTTCCATCATCAGGAAGGTTAGCCCCTTAGGACCTTTCGATCCTTCCTCGCTGCGCGAAACCACGAAGATCCAGTCCGAGATATGCGCAAGGCTGGTCCAGATCTTCTGGCCGTTGACCACCCATTCGCCGCCTTCAAGCCGCGCCTTCGTACGCACCGATGCCAGATCGGAACCCGCCCCGGGTTCAGAAAAGCCTTGGCAGAAGATCGTCTTGCCTGCGGCGATCCCGGGCAGGAAGCGTTGTTGTTGTTCTGGCGTGCCAAACGCAAGGATGGTTGGCCCGGCCAGTTCGATGCCGATGTGATTGACGCGCCCGGGCACTCCGGCACGGGCATATTCTTCGGCAAAGATCACTTGCTGCGCCAGCGTGGCATCGCGCCCGCCCCATTGCGTGGGCCAGCCGATGCAGCCCCATTTGGCTTCACCCAGCCGCTGTTCCCATTCCTTGCGGCGTTCGGGACTGGCGGTCAGCTTGGTGATGCCTTTGATGTCGCGGAATTCACCGGCCATCTCGGCGCTCAGCCAATCAGCGCATTCGGCGCGGAACTGCTCGTCGGCAGGGGAAAATCCCAGCTTCATGCGGCGTCTCCCAGAATCATCGTGGCAATCTGTTCGCGGTGCCAGTTGCCATCGCC
>JBDKLL010000132.1:0-2904 GCA_039795595.1 Pseudomonadota bacterium | reverse complement strand
TCAGTTCGGGATCGATCTGCTGGTTCGAATAGATCGCATAGTTGCCCGAATCGTTCAGCGGCACGCCGTCGAAGGTCAGGCTGATGCGCGAAGCGTCGAAGCCGCGGATGTTCAGGGTGCCACCAGCCGAACCGTAGGCATCGTTGTTCTGGAAGCTGACGCCCGGGATCTGGTTGACAGTGTCAAGGATCGTCTGGCCGGCGCCTTGGCGCTGGATGTTTTCAGCGGTCAGCACAGCCTTCGCCTTCGAGGTATCGGGCGATGCGATGCCGGCAACCTGCTGGATGGTGTTGCGCGCACCGGTGACCACGATTTCCTTTTCGAAATCGACCGAACCGGTCGACTGGGCGAAAGCCGGGGCGCTGATGGCGGCGATACCGATCGCGACGGTGCTGGCGGCAGTGCTCAAGACGAAGTTGAGACGCATGGCGGAGTTAATCCCTGTTTTCTGGCAAAATTGCGCAGTTTGCTTCGAGGCATACCCAGCGCGAATCACACCGGGCAAGACGAATGGGGCCGCTCATACAAGCGGCCGCGCCAGCCCTAAACACCCCAATGTGACCGCTTGGAGACTCTACACAGCCTTAAACGCCAGCACATGTAACGTTATTACAACACAATGATTATCGATGTAACAATCGTGCAAAATTACGGCAAAACACCGAGTGATTTACGCAATGTCTGGCAAAACTTGGTGTTCGATTCTTGCTGCGGTGCGGCATTTGTGCAACGCCCGATCGAACAGCGGCGGAGCGGCCGGTGTGGAAGGGACCAGCATGAGCGGACTGCATCATCACCGACATGACCATAGCCATGGTTCCAGCCACCATAGCCACGGGCATGACCATCATCACGGGCACGGGCATCATGATCATGCCTCCGCGCATGGTCGGGCCTTTGCGGTGGCAATCGCTTTGAATGCCGGGTTCGTCGCGGTTGAAGTTGCGGCCAGTTTCATCAGCGGCTCCACCGCGTTGCTGGCCGATGCTGGTCACAATCTGGGCGATGTGCTGTCGCTGCTGCTGGCATGGGGTGCCAGCATCCTCGCCGCCCGGCCGGCGCAGCGCGGTTACACGTATGGTTTCAAAAGCTCGTCGATCCTTGCCGCGATCGCCAATGCGGCGCTGCTGTGGGTTGCGCTGGGCGCAGTGTTGATCGAAACCTTGCGCCGGTTCTGGGAACCGCAGGCCGTCGATGGGCCGCAGATGATGATCGTGGCCGGTGCCGGGATCGCCGTCAATCTAGCCTCGGCCCTGTTATTTGCCGGCGGTCGCAAATCCGACCTGAACTTGCGCGCCGCGTTCCTGCATCTGGTGGCCGATGCGCTGGTCTCCGCCGGGGTGGTTGCCGCAGGGCTGGCGATCGTGTTGACTGGCAAGCAGTGGATCGATCCTGCTACCAGCCTGCTGATCACCACGGTGCTGGGCTGGAGCAGTTGGGGGCTGCTGAAAGATGCGGTCAAGATGGGCCTGCTGGCGGTGCCCGCACATATCGATGACACGGCGGTGCACGATTTCCTGATCGCCCAGCCCGGAGTCAGCGCGGTCCACGATCTGCACATCTGGCCGATGAGCACCACCGAAGTTGCGCTGACCGCGCATCTGGTGATGCCCGGCGGACAGAACGGTGGCCAAATCGCTGGCCAGCCCGGCGATGCCGCCCTGCACGCGCTGGCCCACGAACTGGAGCACCAGTTCGGCATTCATCATGTGACGATTCAAATAGAAAGTGCTGCCGAAAGCTGTGCCTTGGGCTGCTGAAAGGCTAGATCAGCGGCCGGTTAGGCCGCTTCTTCCTTGCCTTTCAGCACGCGCACCGGTTCCTTGCGGCCTTCGACCACTTCGCGGTCCACCACCACTTCGGCGATGTCCTGCTCGGTCGGCAGGTCGAACATCGTGTCGAGCAGCAGCCCTTCGACGATCGAGCGCAGCCCGCGCGCACCGGTTTTGCGTTCGATCGCCTTCTGCGCAATCGCTTCCAGCGCATCGTCGGTGAAGGTCAGCGTTACGTCTTCCAGCTCGAACAGCTTGGCGTATTGCTTGACCAGCGCGTTCTTGGGTTCACGCAGGATCTTCACCAGCGCTTCGATATCGAGGTCCTGCAGCGTGGCGATCACCGGCAGGCGGCCGACGAATTCGGGGATCAGCCCGAATTTCAGCAGATCTTCCGGTTCGGCCTTTTGCAGCAGTTCGCCCACCTTGCGCTTATCCGGATCGGCCACGTGCGCGCCGAACCCGATCGAACGCTTTTGCAGGCGATCGGCGATGATCTTTTCCAGCCCGGCGAACGCGCCGCCGCAGATGAACAGGATGTTGGTGGTATCCACCTGCAGGAATTCCTGCTGGGGATGCTTGCGTCCGCCCTGCGGCGGCACCGATGCAGTGGTGCCTTCCATCAGCTTGAGCAGTGCCTGCTGCACGCCTTCGCCCGAAACGTCGCGGGTGATGCTGGGATTTTCAGCCTTGCGGCTGATCTTGTCGATTTCGTCGATGTAAACGATCCCGTGCTGGGCCTTTTCGACGTTATAATCGCTCGCCTGCAGCAGTTTCAGGATGATGTTTTCAACGTCTTCGCCCACGTAACCGGCTTCGGTCAGCGTGGTGGCATCGGCCATCGTAAACGGCACATCGAATGTCTTGGCCAGCGTCTGCGCCAGCAGGGTCTTGCCCGAACCGGTCGGACCGACCAGCAGGATGTTCGACTTTGAAAGTTCAACGTCGCCGCCCTTGCCGCTGTGCTTCAGGCGCTTGTAGTGGTTGTGCACCGCCACCGACAGGACACGCTTGGCGCGGTCTTGCCCGATCACGTAATCGTTCAGCGTTTCGAAGATATCCTTCGGGCTGGGGACGCCACCGTCCTTTTTGCCCGCGATCCCGGCCTTGGTTTCTTCGCGGATGATATCAT
>JBDKLL010000131.1:0-7253 GCA_039795595.1 Pseudomonadota bacterium | reverse complement strand
GCGCCAAGGGCAAGCGGTTGGAACAGGGCTTCGTGCAAGGCATCCTCCGGTCGAAATTGATTTTGCGAATTTAACCGAACGGCTAAGGCAAGGGCATGACGAATGCAACCGCGGGAACATCGCCGCATCCCCGCAGCTGGGATCTGCGCCATTTTGCCGCTTTGCTTGGGGGCAATGCGGCGCTGGCGCTGGGGCCGCTGTGGGTGCGGCTGGCCGATACCGGGCCGGTTTCCGCCGGTTTCTGGCGGCTGGCGCTGGCGATCCCGTTCTTCGCCCTGCTGGCGCGGACCAATCGCCAGCGGTTGCGCGGCGTGGCCCGCCCGGTGCTGCTGGCGGTGCTGGCGGGCGGGGTGTTCTTTTCGCTCGATCTGTCCAGCTGGCATCTGGGGATCGAACGCACCCGGTTGGGCAATGCCACGTTGTTCGGCAATTCCGGTTCGATCCTGATCGTGGCTTGGGGATTGTTTGCCCTGCGCCGGGCGCCGCGCAGCAATGAATGGCTGGCCTTCGCCGCGGCAATTGTGGGCAGCGCGGTCTTGCTGGGACGAAGCCTTGAAATCGATCATCGTACGCTGGCGGGCGATCTGCTCTGCTTGCTCGCCGGGTTCCTCTACACCTTTTACATTTTGCTGGCCCAAAAGGGCCGCGAGACGCTGGGCAATTGGAGCTTGCTGTTCTGGTCCAGTCTTGCCGGTCTGCCGGTGCTGGCGGGCGTGGCGGCATTGTTGGGTGAACCGTTCTGGCCGACCAACTGGGGTCCGGTGGTGGCACTGGCGATGACCAGTCAGGTGATCGGGCAGGGTTTGCTGGTCTATGCGCTGCGCCACTTTTCGCCGTTGATCGTCGGTCTGGCGCTGCTGACGCAACCAGTGGTGGCGGTGATGGTTGGTTGGCTGACCTTTGGCGAGGTGCTGGGCTGGCTCGATATTGCGGGGATGGCCATGGTTGCGGCGGGATTGGTGCTCGCCCGCTCGACGCAAGCCTGATCCTGGGTTAGCGTCCCCGGCAATGTTATTGCCTGGGGGAACCTTTGATGAACCGTACTGCCGTCCTTAGTGCGTTGCCGCTGGCCACGTTGGTGCTTGGCGCTGTACCGGCGCTGGCCGCGCCCGCCGCATCGCACCATCATCACGGCGTGGCTACTGCCGCTGCGCAATCGGCCGATCAGGCCTTTGCCGCGGTGGGCGAACGGTTCATGGCCGCAGCAACCCGCCTGGCGCCGACCGATGCCACCGTACTTGGCGAACATCGCTATGACAGCTTGCTGCCCGATGTGACCGCCGCGGGCCGCGCCGCGCGCCGGGCCGCATGGCAAGGGTTGCTGGCGGACTTGCAGCGGATCGATCCCGCCACGCTCAGCCGCGCCAATCAGGTCGATTACGCGATGCTGAAAGGGGAACTGGGCTATCGGTTGTGGGATGACGAACAGTTGCAAAGCTGGGCGTGGAACCCGCAGATGTACAACGACCTTGCCGCGGGTGCGCTCTATGGCCTGGCCGCGCGCGATTTTGCGCCGTGGGACGTGCGCCTGAACGCGGCCACTGCGCGCATGGAAGCACTGCCGGCGCTGTTGCTGGCCAGCCGGGCGCAGCTTGATCCCGCGCGTGTGCCACCAGTGCACGCCCAGACCGTGGCGAAGCAGAACGGCGGGATCGTCGAAATCGCCGAAGGCATGCTGGCCCCGCACGCCGATGTGCTGAACCCGGCTGACCGCGCGCGGTTCGATCGGGCGCTGGCCAACCTCAAATCAGCGGTGGCCGATCAGCAGGTCTGGCTGGATACGGTGCTGGTGCCACAGGCGCGGGGCGAGTTCCGGCTCGGTGCCGCGCTGTATGACCAGAAAATGCAATTCGCGCTGGTATCGGACCTGACCCGGCCGCAGTTGAAAGCCCGGGCGTTGGCGGCAAAGGCTGAAACGCGCGCGGAAATGTACCGCTTGGCCCAGCAAGTCTTGGCGGGCCGGGCCGATGCCCCGGCGCTGCCCGATGCCCCCACCGCGGCGCAGCAGCAGGCCGCGATCGAAGCTGCGCTGCAGCTATCCTATGCCAAGCGTCCGCCGCGCCAGCAATTGGAGCAGCGCGCGCGCGAAACACTGGCCGATGCCACCGCGTTCGTGGCCGAAAAAGGGCTGATCCGGATGCCCGATGGCCCGGTGCGGGTGATTACCATGCCCAAGTTCCAGCAGGGCAATGCCGTGGCTTACAACGATCCGCCGGGGCCGCTGGAGCGGGGTCAGCAGAATTTTTATGCGGTCAGCCCGATCCCCGATGACTGGACCGATGCGCAGGCCACCAGCTTTCTGTCCGAATACAACGATTACATGATCCATGACCTGTCGATCCACGAAGCGATGCCGGGGCATTACCTGCAGTTGGATCATTCGAACCGTTCACCCAGCACGCTGCGGGCGATGCTGTGGTCTGGCCCGTTCGTTGAAGGGTGGGCGGTCTATGCCGAAGGGGTGATGAAAGATGCCGGTTATCTTGGCGGGGATCCGCTGTTCCAGCTGACAGTGCTGAAAATGCGGCTGCGGTCGATCACCAATACGTTGCTGGATATCGGCATCCACACTGAAGGGATGACCCGCGATCAGGCGATGGACCTGATGATGCAAGGCGCCTTCCAGCAAGAGCGCGAGGCGGCCGGCAAGTGGATCCGTGCGAACCTGTCGTCGGTCCAGCTGCTTAGCTACTTCACCGGTTATACCGAACATATGGCGTTGCGCACGGAAGCGCAGCAGCGTTGGGGCAAGGCCTATTCGTTGCGGCGTTATAACGATACCGTGCTGTCGTTCGGTTCACCGCCGGCGAAATATGTGCGCGAATTGATGTTCGACCTGCCGATCCGCTAGGCCGATCAGACCGGAAGGGTGAGATCTGGGGCGGTTCAGGCCGGCCCCAGATCGCCCTTGCCCACGGTCCCGGCGGCCATGTCGATCATCCGATCGAGGCTCTGTTTCGCGGCCAGACGCAGGTTTTCCTCGATCTCGATCCGGGGCGTAAGATCGCGCAAGGTCAGGTAGAGTTTTTCCATGGTGTTGAGCGCCATGTACGGGCAGATATTGCAGCTGCACTGCCCGTCGGCCCCCGGCGCGCCGATGAAGGTCTTGCCCGGCAGGGCCTTTTCCATCTGATGGATGATGTGTGGTTCGGTCGCCACGATCAGGGTATCGCCGGGAAATTCCTTGGCGAAATTGAGGATCCCGCTGGTCGACCCGACATAGTCGGCATGATCGACGATCGACGGCGGGCATTCCGGGTGCGCGGCGATCGGGGCACCGGGGTGCTGGGCCTTGAGTTTCAGCAGTTCGGTTTCGCTGAAGGCTTCGTGGACGATACAGACCCCCGGCCACAGCAGCATTTCGCGTCCAAACTTGCGGGCCAGATAGCCGCCAAGGTGGCGATCAGGGCCGAAGATGATCTTCTGTTCGAGCGGAATCTGGGCGAGGATCGTTTCGGCGCTGGACGAGGTAACGATCACGTCCGACAGGGCTTTCACCTCGGTCGAACAGTTGATGTAGGTCAGCGCCATGTGATCGGGGTGGGCTTCACGAAAGGCTTTGAACTTTTCGGGGGGGCAGGCGTCTTCAAGGCTGCATCCGGCATTCAGATCGGGCAGCACCACGATCTTTTCCGGGGCAAGGATCTTGGCGGTTTCAGCCATGAACTTCACCCCGCAGAACACGATCACATCGGCATCGGTGGCGGCGGCTTTTTTGGACAGTTCAAGGCTGTCGCCAATGTAATCGGCCAGATCCTGAATTTCCGCCGATTGGTAATAGTGGGCAAGGATCACCGCGTTCCGGTCCTTGCGCAGCCGTTCGATTTCGGCGCGAAGGTCGATCCCGGCAAGGCTGGTCGATTGGGCGGTCATTGTCCGGTTAGGCTCCACACATCGTGCGCGTCGCAGGCCACGCGGCGCTGGTTTTCAAGGTCGATCAGATGGGCCAGCACGCTGCGCCCGGCCGCGCCGGTCAGCCGCGGGTCAAGCCCCTTGTACATCACCGGGACCATTTCCGCCACGCGCCGCGCGCCCTCGCCGAGCAAACGCAGGATCTGGGCTTCACGCTGGCGGCGATGGCCCAGCATCCCGCGCACCAACTGGCGCGGCTTGTCCACCGCGGGGCCGTGCGCGGGGTAATAGCGGGTGTCCTGTTCGCGTTCGTAAAGCTTTTGCAGGCTGGCCATATAGGCACTCATATCGCCATCGGGCGGCGAAACGACGCTGGTGGACCAAGCCATCACGTGATCGCCGGTGAACAGCGCGCCGCTTTCCACCAGAGCGTAGCACAAGTGGTTGCTGGTGTGGCCGGGGGTAGCCACCGCTTCGATCGTCCAGCCGGTGCCGCTGATCCGTTCGCCATCGGCCAGTACCCGGTCGGGCGCGTAATCGGGATCGAACGCGGCATCGGCACGGGGGCCGTCATCGTCCATCGCCAGGGCCGCACAGCCGATGATCGGTGCGCCGGTCAACGCTTTGAGCGGGATCGCCGCGGGCGAATGGTCGCGGTGGGTGTGGGTGCACAAGATCGCGGTGATCCGCGCATTGCCAACCGCTTCGAGGATCGCGGCAAGATGGCCTTCGCCGTTGGTATCGGCATGACCCGGCACGCCGGTGTCGGCCGGGCCGGGATCGATTACCGCCACATCTGCGCCTGCGCCGACGAGATAGGTCTGCGTGCCGGTGTAAGTATAGTGCGAGGCATTGGGAGCCAGAACCCGGCGGACCAGCGGTTCGCAGGTTTCGGCAAGGCCGGTGGGCCAAGGTTCGGGCGGGATCGTCATCACCGGGGCATATGGCCCCTCTTGTCCCCCTCGCCAAGACCTGATCGCCGCGCTAGCCTTGGTTCCTTGGGAGAACGTGCATGAGCCACAATGGCGATCTGATCCTGGTGCTCGATGCGGGCACCACTTCAACCCGGGCGATGGTGTTCGCACCCGATGGCACGGTGCGCGCGGTGGCGCAGCAAGACATCACCCAGCATTATCCTGCGGCCGGGTGGGTTGAACACGATGCCGCCGAAATCTGGACGCGGACGCTGGCCTGCGCGCGTGATGTCGTGGCCGCGGTGGGCGGGGCCGATGCCGTGGCCTGCATCGGGATCACCAACCAGCGCGAAACCGTGGTGGCATGGGACAAGGCAAGTGGGGAGCCGCTGCACCGGGCGCTCGTCTGGCAGGATCGGCGCACCGCGGATGTTTGTGCCGCGCTGAAAAGTGCCGGGCAGGAACCAGTGGTGCAGGCCGCCACCGGGTTGCTGCTGGATCCGTACTTTTCCGCCACCAAAATGCGCTGGTTGGTCGATCAGGTGCCAGCGGTGGCTGCGGCGGCAGGGGCCGGCCGGCTGGCGCTGGGCACGGTCGAGGACTGGCTGGTGTTCAAGCTGACCGGCGGTGCGCACCTGACCGACGCCAGCAATGCCAGTCGCACCCTGCTGTTGCCACTGGCTGGCCAGAGTTGGGACCCCGGGCTGTGCGACTTGTTCGGGGTGCCGCGCGCGGCGCTGGGCGAAGTGACGGATAATGCCGGCCCGTTCGGCGCGACCGATCCGGCCTTGCTGGGCCGGGCAATCCCGATCACCGGGCTGGCCGGCGACCAGCAAAGCGCAACGATCGGGCAAGGGTGCCTGATGCCGGGGCAGACCAAGGCAACGTATGGCACCGGGGCGTTCGTGCTGGCGAACATGGGATCGGCGCTGCCGCGCTCGGGCCATCGCTTGCTTGGCACGGTGCTGTACCAACTTGGCGGGGAACGGACGTATGCGCTGGAAGGTTCGGTATTTGTGGCCGGCAGCCTGATCCAGTGGCTGCGCGATAGTTTGGGGATCATTGCCAGCGCGGCCGAGACCGAACCGCTTGCGCGTTCCGTGGCCGATGCCGGTGGGGTGGTGATTGTTCCGGCGCTGGCCGGGCTGGGCGCGCCGCACTGGAACCCGGCGGCGCGCGGGGTGATCACCGGGATGAGTTTTGCCACCACCCGAGCGCATCTGGCGCGCGCGGCGCTGGAAGCGATGGCGATGCAGACTGCCGATCTTGCCCATGCCTTCGCCGCCGATGGTGCGGCGTGGACCGCGCTCAGGATCGATGGCGGGATGAGCGCGAACGACTGGATGGCCCAAGATCTGGCAGATGTGCTGGGCGTTCCGGTGGAACGGCCCGAATTTGTCGAAACCACTGCACTGGGTGCGGCGATGCTGGCCGGCATTGGGGCCGGGCTTTATCCATCGCTGACAGCGGCCGTGGCGGCGATGCGGGGCGGGGTGCGGCAATTTGCGCCGCAAGCAGCGGATCTGGGCGAACGCCGCGCGGCGTGGCAGCGGGCGCTGCTGGCGGTTTAGCAGGGACGCTGGTTGGCGGTGCTGCCACCGCGCCAGCGATTGTCGATCCGTTTCAGGCGTGCGTGGAACCGTTCGGTTTCATGGATCAGGGTGCGGGTTTCCGGATCAAGCAGGGCAATCCGTTCGGGATCACCATCGGGGCACGTCGGCAAACTGCCGTGTCGGCGCAGTTGCCCTTCGCTCAGTTCACCGTTCAGAAATGCCCGGTGGTTCAGCAGCCACGCCACCGCGTGCATCATCCGGGTGGTGGTGCGCAACCCTTCGCAGGACAGCGCGATCTGGCTTTGCTCGCCAGCGGCGGAATCGGGCCGCCTCGATTGGGTAAACCGGGCGCGCACTTCGTCCGACAGGACCAATGCGTCGCAGTATAGCCCTTCGATAATCCGCGGATTGAGATTTGCTGCCTTTGCCATGACGCATGCGATAGGCACGCGTGACGTGCGCTGCCAATGGGTTTGGGAGAAGTTTCGCACACCATTTTGGATCTGTCCCGCAATGGCACAAATCCGGGCAGTTGCAGCCCGCTGCCAGGTTCGGTTCAGGCGATGATGTCCGGGATCAGATAGTCTTCGATCAACGCCATTTGATCCTTGAGCTTGAGCTTGCGTTTTTTCAGCCGGGCGATCTGCAGCTGATCCGATGCACCGGCAGCCGTCAGTGCATCGATCGCCGCGTCAAGGTCGCGGTGCTCGATCTTCAGCACTTCCAGGCGCTTGCGCATTTCGTCTTCGTTCACACGCGGCCTCCCACCGCCAATTGGCCGCGGCGAGACGTAATTTCACCGCAAGAACGCACTCAGGCGCTTCGCAAGATAGGCTTAATATGCTTGCATGACAATTGCGAGCGATCCGCCGAACATCGAGTCGGCCGAACCGCGATCGGATCGGGAAGGCGGCGGATTCTTGCAGCCCTTGGG
>JBDKLL010000130.1:0-4450 GCA_039795595.1 Pseudomonadota bacterium | reverse complement strand
GGGTGGCGGGGGCTTCGCTGGCCGAGGGGGGCGCAGCAGCCCCGCTGGTCGATGCCATAACTGCCAGCGCCGCCAACCCGGCGTGCATCAAGGTGCGCATGATCTGAACCCTCCCGTTTTGTTGCACCATACGTTGCCGGCGCGGCTTGCCCAGCAAAAACCGCGGATCAATTTTGCCCGTTGGCAGTGATTCCCGGCAGGGGCGGTGCAAATACTCCTTTGTAACGGCGCCCCTGATCAGTATCGTCAGAATATGATCAATCCGATCAATCTGATTTTATTGGCGCTGGAGTGCGCGGTTCGCCGTGGGCGGATCTTGCTGTCGGGCGCTGCGGCGCTTGGCAGTTGTGTGCCGCCGGCCGCACACACACTGACGGTCGGAACCAATATCTGGCCGGGGTACGAACCGGGTTATATCGCCGAACTGCACCAGCTTTATGGCAATGCGGCGATCGATATGCGGCAGATGCAATCGGCATCCGACTTGCTGCGCGCGTTTCGCAATGGTTCGCTTGATGTTGTGGCGTTGACGCTGGACGATGCCTTGAAGCTGCAGCGCGATGGCTATGACATCCGGATGTTGGGCGTGGTCGATATTTCGAACGGTCTTGATGCGATCGTTGCGCATCCGCCGATTGCGCGAGTGGACCAGCTGAACGGTAAGGCGGTGGCGGTCGAAAATTCAGCGCTGGGGGCTTATTTGCTGGGTCGCGCGCTCGATGTTCATGGTGTGCCGCCGCAAAACGTCCGGCAAGTTGCCATGACGATTGATCAATCGGTAGCGCTTTACCAGTCGGGCAAAGTCGATGCGGTGGTAACCTTCGCGCCCTATCTGACCCAGATCCAACGGTTGGGCGGGCAGACCATTTTCGATAGCGCCCAGATCCCCGGTGAAATCGTCGATGTGCTGGTCACCACGCGGCAGTTTGCCGACGATCATCCCGAACAGTTGCGCGATTTGATCAGCGGTTGGAGCGCTGCGATCCAGCTGATCCGCGCCGATGGGGAAGGCCGTACCGCGGTTCCGGAAATTGCCCGGCGGTTGCAGCTTACCCCGGCCGAAGTCCGCGCGAGCTTTGCCCAGATCAAGCTGATTGATCACCGCGAAAGTGCCGCATTGCTGGCTCCGGGCGGGATCGTCGAACAGGCCGTGCGGCGAATGGCACCAGTGATCCAGGCGATCGATGGCAAGCCGATCAAACCCGATATACAGCGCCTGCTGGCGCGTGACCGTGCCGGTTGAGCAGGGCGGCGGGCGGCCATGATCAAGATCCGATATTATACGCCACTCGTTTCGGCCCTGATTTTCATCGGCACGATGGGCATCGAAAGCTATGTCCTGTTCACGTCCCTTGTGGCCAACGAATGGGAGGCCTCCGAGCGGGCGCTGCGCAGCGCAACCTCGAAAAGTCAGGGCTTTCTTGACGGGTTGTTTGAACGGCAGGATGCGGTTGGCATCCGCAAGGTGCTGAGCGCGCTTTATTTCGACGATGCCAATTCGCAGGCGGCGTTGATCGATGCGCAGGGCCGCGTGCTGTACAGCAACCACCTAGGTTTCGAAAACCGGCCGGCCAGCACTCTGGCGTTTCCGGTCGATCGCGCGGCGGTGGCGCAAGCGTTGGGTAATCGCCATGCCACCGTGTTGCGTTCCGAACAGCGCGAAGCGTTGACGGCCTACTATCCGGTTTCGCTGACACGGGCCGGTGAAGAACCGTTTACCCGCACCGGCGTGCTGGTCGTCGATTACGAGATGGCAGAGCGGTTGGCGGATATTCGCGGCCATATCTTGCGGGCGACGGCGAAAGTCGCACCTGCGATCCTGCTGGTGCTCGGGCTAACGATGGCGATCCTGCATTTCGCGCTGACTCGTCGGATGGGGATGTTCCGTGGCACGATCCGCCAATATCTGCAGGGGAACACCGCAGTCCGCGTCCCGATCGGCTGGCGCGACGAGATTTCCGAGATCGGCAGCGCTTTCAATCGGCTGGCGGATGCGTTTGACCACAAGCGTGAGCAATTGACCCAGGCCAATGCCGAGCTTGCCGGATTGGCAGAAAGTCTAGAGCAACGGGTTGCTGAACGCACCCAGACCTTGCAGCGAGAAATCGCCCAGCGGCGACAAGCCGAAGCCTCGCTTGAAGCCAGCCAAACCGAACTGTCGAGCATTCTGAAACTGGCCCCCGACGGGATCATCCTGATCGCGGCCGACGGTGCGATCCTGCGCTTTAACCAATCGGCGGAAACCATGTTTGGCTGGTCCGAACGCGATGTCAGCGGGCAGAATATCAACTTGTTGATCCCGCCCGGCGATCGGGCGGCGCATGATCGGCACTTGCGGGATTTCCAGCGCACTGGCACGACGCGGATCCTCGGTTCAGACCGCGAACTGCTGGCGCAGCGGCGCGATGGCACGCTGTTTCCGATCGAATTGTCGATCAACGCTGTTTCGATCAACGGGACGGCCGCATTTATCGGGATCGCCCGCGATGTGACCCTGCGCCGCGAAGCGGACAAGACGCTTGAGCAGGCACGCGCCTCGTTGGTCGAGGCCGAACGGATGGCCGCACTGGGCAATCTGGTTGCGGGCGTGGCGCATGAAATCAACACCCCGGTCGGGATCGGCGTTACGGCCGCATCGCATCTGCGCGAAGAATTCGAGGCGTTCGATGCCTTGTACCGGGAAAACCGGATGACCCGTTCCAGCCTTGAGACCTTGCTCGAAACCAGCCGCAGTTCGACGGCGATCATCGAAAGCAACTTGCAGCGGGCATCCGATCTGATTCGCAGTTTCAAGGAGGTGTCGGTTGACCAGACCGGCGATGAAGAGCGAACGATCGGCCTGGCGCACTATGTCGGACAGGTGCTGCATACGCTGCAGCCCAAATACAAGAACCGTCGGATCGAGATTGCGGTCGAAATTGACGAAACGATCATGGTCTGCCTACGCCCGGGTGCGATTTCCCAGATCCTGACCAATTGCGTGATCAATTCGCTGGTACACGCCTTTGCCCCCGATCAGGTTGGTACGATCCGGATCGCGGCATGTCGCAAGGATGATGGAATCGTGCTGACGTATGCCGATGACGGCGTGGGTATGGATGCGCAGACGGCTGCCCGGATTTTCGAACCGTTCTATACCACCAAGCGCGGGCAGGGCGGCAGCGGGCTGGGGATGCACATCGTTTACAATATCGTCACGGCCAAGTTTGGCGGGAAGATCACCTGTGTTTCCGCGCCGGGCGAAGGAATGCAATTGACGCTGGAAATTCCGCACTGCCTAACGCTGGCATGATGCGCCCAATGGCGCGCATTAGATCAGATGATAATAAGGCTAAAATTAATCTGATCCGATTCGATCATTAATGATGAAAATGATCGAAATAAGGGTTTACTGCTAGCCCGCAGCGCCAAAACACGTGTAAATACTTAAATAAGAATATGACAAAAGTTCTATAGCCTTAGTGATTGGGCGGAGTTATCTGCTGCCAAACATCCAAATCCAATGTTAAAATTGGAATTTTTATCAAATTGATATATATCGATATAATAGAGATATCAGGGAAAATTTGAAAACTTCATCGCTCAGGTGATTTTGAAATAAGCGACAATGACCTTGAGAATGGAAGTTTTCCATTCGCCCCGCGAACCGAAGGCGGCTTTACCAAAAAGCTGGCAGGTTCATATACGAACCCGGGGATCATCATCATAATACTATAATATCTGATAATGATAGTTCGCTGAACGGCCTGACGGTCGGTCGGCTGATTGGGTCGGTAGTGTGATGGTGCATGGACCAAGGGATCAGTGATGCAGCCAGTGATGCAGCCAATTGCCAAATTCGATCCGTCTGCGCCGGTCGCGGCCGCGATGCCGTGCGCGGATCGTTCCGGCCCGTGCCTCGTCACGGGGCGAAAGGGTGGGCGATGCGCCTGAGCTTGGCTTGCCCCAATCGGTTGCGAATTGCGTTGCTTTCGGCAAGCTGCGTGGCGCTGGTCGCGGCCGCGCCCGCCCTCGGCGAACAGCCGGCTGCGGGTTCGGACGTGGCGGCGGAGCAATGGCAACGCTGGATGCCCGCACAATATTACAACCAGTCGCCCGAGCAGGCCACCACCGCCGGCTTGCCGGTCGCGCAGCGCTGGTGGGCCGAATTCGGCAATCCGGAACTGGATGAACTGGTGGCCATCGCGCTGGCCAACAACACCGATCTGAAAGCCGCCGTGGCGCGGATCGCGCAGGCCGAAGCCCGGGCGCGGATTGCCGATGCTGGACAATCGCCAACCCTTGATGCGGTGGTTCGGGCCGAGCATCGCGCCCCTGAATTCGGGATTGGTACCGCCCCAACCCGTGCCGATTATCGCAGCCGCAAGATCTATCAAGCCGGCTTGCGGGCGGCCTATGAAGTCGATCTGTGGGGCAAGGGTGGGTACCAGCAGGCATCGGCCATGGCCCA
>JBDKLL010000129.1:0-13893 GCA_039795595.1 Pseudomonadota bacterium | reverse complement strand
TTAGCGCCGGAATCGGCCTAGCAAACGGATGTGCGCGCCCTAGTCCTCGCGCTCCCGCCATGCAAGTGGGCATACCCCTAGAAACGCCTTAACCGCCCTGAATATTTCCCCAGCTTCCGCCGCGAGCGCCTATTTTTTGAGTTCGCGCTGCAAGGTGGCGTGGGTCTGCTTGCCATAGGGCGGCTTAAAGCCCGACAGATTGGCGATGTCCAAACCCGACTGGCGATAGACCGCACGGCAATGGCTGAAAGTCTTGAACCCGTCCTGCCCGTGATAATTGCCCATACCCGATGGCCCAACCCCGCCGAACGGCAGATCTTCCATCGCATTGTGGAACAGGACATCGTTGACCGTGACCCCGCCCGAAATCGTCCGGGTCAGGACCTGTTCCTCTTCGGCCTTGTCTGCGCCGAAGTAATAAAGGCCCAGCGGGCGATCGTGGGCGTTGACGTAATCAATCGCCTGATCGATCGAATCATAGGTCATCACCGGCAGGATCGGGCCGAAGATTTCTTCCTGCATCACCTTCATGTCATCGGTCACACCGCGCACGATCGTCAGCGGCATCTTGTTCCCGTTCGAAGCGGAAAAATCTTCCCCGGCCGGGTTCACTTCGATCAGTTCCGCCCCCTTTTCGCGCGCATCGGCCAGATAGCCCTGCAACCGTTCAAAATTCCGGCCGTTGACCACCGAAGTATAATCATCGTTGGCCAGCAGCGTGGGGTACATCGCGGCCACCCCGCCCTTCACGCTTTCGATCACATCGGCTTCCTGATCGCGCGCGACCAGCAGATAATCGGGGGCAAGGCAGATCTGCCCGGCGTTCATCATCTTGCCCAGTGCAATCCGCTGCCCGGCCTTGGCCTTATCCGCGCTGCGGCCGATGAACGTGGGCGATTTGCCGCCCAGTTCCAGCGTAACCGGCACCAGATTATCCGCCGCGGCGCGCATGATATGGCGGCCCACGCTGGTTGCACCCGTGAAGATCAGGTGATCGAACGCCAGTTTGGAAAACGCCGTGCCCACTTCGACGCCGCCGGTGAATACCGCCATTTCATCTTCGGCGAAATATTGCGGCACCACTTCGGCAAACAGATCGGCCACGCGTTCGGTAAATTCGCTGGGCTTGATCATCGCCCGGTTGCCCGCGGCCAGGATCCCGGCCATCGGCACCATCACCATCCCCACCGGGAAGTTCCACGGCGCGATCACGCCCACCACGCCCTTGGGCTGGTAGCGCACTTCGGCCTTCGCGCCGAGCAGCCCGAGCGGAAACATTGCCTTGCGCTTTTCGTTCCGGCTCCACGCCTCAAAATGCTTGCGCGCGTGCTTGAGCGCGCTGACCGACGGCATGATATCGCTCATCAGGGTTTGTTCGATGCTACGATGACCGAAATCGGCGGATACCGCCTTGGCAAAGGCATCCTTGTGATCGACCAACAGCGCAATCGCGCGATCGATCCGGTCGCGCCGCACCGCCATCGCTTCGGGTAAGGCCGCGGTAAACGCGCTGCGCTGGGCCTGCAGGACGGCATCCATCCGCTTGATTTCAACGTTGCTCATTGCACTCATCCCATGAAGTTTTGATTTGCTACGGTTGTTGCCGATGCCGCAGCGCTTGGCAAGAACCGTGCACACTGTACGCGCTTCATCGCTGCGTCATTGCCAATGATGCAGTGCAGCATTATGCGATGCGCAACACCGTTAAACCCGAAAGGCCGCAGCCATGACCCAGTTTTCATCGCAGGATCCCGTCGTCATTCTTTCATACGCACGCACGCCGATGGGCGGGATGCAGGGCGATCTTTCGGACGTGCCGGCCCCGGAACTGGGCGCAATCGCGGTTAAAGGCGCGGTCGAACGCGCCGGCGTGGATGGCAGCGCAATCGAGCGGATTTACATGGGCTGCGTGCTATCCGCCGGGCTTGGTCAGGCCCCGGCGCGTCAGGCTGCACTGAAGGCCGGTCTGCCGCAGTCGGTTGAAGCCACCACCGTCAACAAGATGTGTGGATCGGGCATGCAGGCGCTGATCATGGGCGCCGAAGCCCTGGCATCGGGCAGCATCGACATGGTCGTGGCCGGCGGCATGGAATCGATGACCAATGCGCCCTACTTGCTCAAAAAGCACCGCTCGGGCGCGCGGATCGGGCATGACACCGCCTACGACCATATGTTCCTCGATGGGCTGGAAGATGCCTATGAGCCCGGCCGCGCAATGGGCAGCTTTGCCCAAGTCACCGCCGACGAATACCAGCTGACCCGCGAAGCGCAGGACGCATTTGCGATCGCATCGCTGACCCGTTCGCAGGAAGCCACCGCCAGCGGCAAGTTCGCCCGCGAAATCGTGCCGGTCACGATCAAGACTCGCGCCGGCGAAGTAACCATCAGCGAAGACGAACAACCCAAGAAAGGCCGGCCGGACAAGATCCCCGCCCTGAAGCCAGCCTTCGCCAAGGATGGCACGATCACGGCCGCCAACGCCTCGTCGATTTCTGATGGCGCGGCGGCGCTGGTCGTTACCCGTCAATCGGTTGCCGCGGCGCAGGGCAAGCAGCCCGTGGCGCGGATCGTGGCGATGGCGGCGCACGCGCATGAACCGGCGAAGTTCACCACGGCACCGGTTGCCGCGATCCAGAAGGTGCTGGACAAGGCCGGCTGGGCAGCCGCCGATGTTGATCTGTTCGAAGTCAACGAAGCCTTTGCCTGCGTAACGATGTTCGCCATGCAGGATCTCGGCATCGCGCATGACAAGGTGAACGTCCACGGCGGTGCAACCGCGCTGGGGCATCCGATCGGCGCATCGGGTGCGCGGATTGTTGCCACGCTAATTTCGGCCTTGCAGACGTATGGCAAGACCAAAGGCGTGGCCGCGCTGTGCATCGGCGGCGGCGAAGCAACCGCGGTGGCGATCGAGCTGGTCTAAGCCCGTCCTGCGACAATAAACGCAATTGCTTGCCCGGAGCCGCACCATCGGCTTCGGGCAAGTTCACTGCTGCCGGGGCCGACGCTGGTTACGGCGCTCCGGCACCCCACAGGCGAGTTTGTTCGACAAACCCCTTATGCGGCCCGATTGCGATCGGGCACCAGTTCGCCGTACAATCCCCCACCAGACCGATCACGCCGGGTTCCACGTTCCAGCGCAGCCGGGCTGCCGGCGAACCCGATTCGCGCATTGGTGCCAATCCCTTACCGATCACGAAGGCCGTCCGTTCACGCGATAGAAACCGCGCGAGCACCCAGCCTTGCGCGCCGTCTGGATCCTGCACCAGACGCCAGCCTTCCTTGATCCGTAGAACCTTGAGCGGCAGTTGTGGACGGTGGTAAACCCATGAAATCTGGTAATCTTCCCCCGGCCCAACCCGCATGTTGACTTCGGTTTTCCGGATCGATGCCCAATAGGGCGTTTCGGCCTCCTGCGCGCGCACCGGAACCGCGGCCAGTCCGGCCAATGCTGCGCCAATAATGGCAAGGCGGTGGATGAATGGGCGCATCGGGGGCAAACTGGAACGGGTGATCTGCATGGCAAGCCTGATAGCCGCTTGACCGGGCTGCCCGCAACGGCCTAGCGATAACGATGCCATGACAGTCGTCACCGACACGCCAACTTCGCGCCGCGTCAGCGGCAAACCCCGCGTCCGGGTGACGCGCCGCCTGCTGCCATCGGTCGAAGCGCGAATGGCTGAACTGTTCGATGTCGTGCCCAATCTGGCCGATCTGCCATTGTCACGCGCCGAACTGGTGGCCGCGATGCGCGATTGCGATGTGCTGGTCCCCACCGTTACCGACCGGATCGACGGGGCGATGCTGGCAGAAGCCGGCGATCGCCTAGGCCTGATCGCCAATTTCGGGGCCGGTATCGAACATATCGACCTTGCTGCTGCCCGCGCCCGCAAAGTGATGGTAACCAACACCCCCGGCGTATTCACCGACGATACTGCTGATCTGACGATGATGCTGATCCTGTCGGTCCCGCGGCGGCTGGGCGAAGGCAGCCGATTGGTGCGCGATGGGCAATGGACCGGCTGGGCACCGTCAGCCATGCTTGGGCGCAGCATTGGCGGGAAACGGCTGGCGATCGTTGGTATGGGCCGGATCGGGCAGGCCGTGGCCCATCGTGCTCGCGCGTTCGGGATGGACGTGGTTTACCATAACCGGCACCGGTTGCCGCCCAGCATCGAAACCATGCTGGGGGCGCGCCACGAACCCGATCTGGATCGCCTGATTGCCGAAGCCGATGTGCTGACGCTGCATTGCCCCGGCGGGGCTGGCACCCATCACCTGCTCGATGCCCGCCGGTTCGCCACGATGAAGCCCACGGCATACGTCATTAACACTGCGCGCGGCGATCTGATCGATGAAGATGCCCTGGTGCACGCCTTGCAAAGCGGCCAGATCGCGGGTGCCGGGCTGGATGTCTATGCCCGCGAACCCAAAGTGGATCCGCGCCTGATCGCCATGCCCGGGGTTATCACCCTGCCCCACATGGGCAGCGCCACGATCGAAGGGCGCGAACACGCCGGCGAAAAGGTGATCGCCAATATCCGCTTCTGGATGGATGGCCATCGCCCGCCCGATCAGGTGCTCGAAGGCTGGATGTAGCAGCGGCTGAGCATCAGAAGCGTGGGATAATCGCCCGCGGGAGCCACTACGGCTTGCATCTGTTGCAATCGTTGTCCTATGCGCTCAGCCCACGGCCGCGGCACCGCGGCAGCGGGAGAATTTTCGGTATGCGCAAGTTTTCGGCCCTCGGCCTTGCTGCAGCTTTGACGCTGCTGCCCGGTGCAGCACTGGCGCAAGCCGGCTCTCCCAGCCCAAGCGACAGCGGCGATACCGCGTGGATCCTGATTTCATCGGCGCTGGTGCTGCTGATGACAATGCCCGGATTGACGCTGTTTTACGGCGGGCTGGTGCGGGCCAAGAATTTCCTGTCGGTGCTGGTGCAAGTTGGCGCGATTGCCGCGATTGCTTCGTTGCTGTGGATCGTCTGCGGGTACACGATCGCGTTCGGGCCGGTTACCAATGGCTGGTTGGGTGCTGGCAGCACGGTGATGCTGCATGGCCTTGCTGCGGTTCGTGCCAATACACTGCTGCCGGAAAGCGCGTTTGCGTTGTTCCAACTGGTGTTCGCGGCGATTACCCCGGCGCTGATGGTTGGTGCCTGGGTGGATCGTGCGCGGTTCGGCTGGGTTGTGGGCTTTTGCGCGCTGTGGAGCCTGATCGTCTATGCCCCGGTGGCGCATTGGGTCTGGGGCGGCGGTTGGCTGGCCACGATGTTTGGCACGCTTGATTTTGCTGGTGGGATCGTGGTCCACACCACGGCGGGCGTTTCGGCGCTGGTCGCGGCCATAATGCTTGGCAAGCGGCAAGGTTTTCCCCGCACGCTGATGCTGCCCCATGCGCCATCGCTGACGATGGCCGGCGCAGCCCTGCTGTGGGTTGGCTGGTTCGGGTTCAACGGCGGTTCGGCCTTGGCCGCCAACAACAGTGCTGCGGTGGCGATCATCAACACCCACGTGGCGGCGTGCATGGCTGCGCTGGTCTGGATCGGCGTCGAACGCTTCAGCGTCGGCAAGCCGACCAGCGTGGGGTTTGCCACCGGCGCTGTCGCCGGGTTGGCCACGGTTACGCCCGCTGCCGGGTTTATCGCGCCAGAAGCCGCGATGCTGCTGGGCGTGTGCGCGGCGGCGGTGTGTTATCCGATGATCCTGCTGGTCAAGCGCCGCTTCAAGGTGGACGATTCGCTGGATGTCTTCGCGGTTCACGGGGTTGGCGGGATCATTGGCTCGCTGCTGCTGGCCGTGCTGATCAGTCCGGCGCTGGGTGGCACTGGTTACGCCGCCGGCGCTTCCATGCTGACCCAGATCAAGGCCCAGTTCGTGGGCGTGGGCGTGGTGGCGCTGTGGTCTGCCGCGGCCAGTGCGGTGATCGCGCTTGCCGTTGCCAAAATCATCCCAATGCGGGTCACCGGCGACGATGAAACCGAAGGGCTTGACCTTGCCAGCCATGGCGAGCGGGCGTGGGAATTCGACTGAACCTGATCCCGTTCGGCGAACGCACAAACAAAACAGGGCGGCACCACCGGTGCCGCCCTGTTTTGTTGTGGCGAATGTAAACCTGCGGCTTAATCGCCGGTCAGAATCCGGTCGACCAGTTGCTTCACCGTGGGGGTGAAGTTGTTCGAATAGAACGGGTCTTGCTTAAAGCGATAGGCCGCGTGCCCGGCAAACATCAGGTTTTCAGCGATGTTGCCGCCATGCGCGATGTTCTGCAGCGTTTTCTGGATGCAGAAGCTGCGCGGATCGGCGAGCCGGCCGGTTGAATAATCGTCATGGTCCTTCCACGACGAGAAACCACAGTGCGACAGGCAGCCCATGCAATCGGCCTGATCCTTGCGGATCAGTTCACGATCATCGGGGGTAACGAACACCACGGTATCATCCGGCGTGCGAACCGCCTGCGTGAACCCTGCAGCAACCCAGCCCCGCGCACGTTCGCGATCGTGCGGAGTAACCCAGAAGTTCTTGCCCTTCACGCCAACATCAAGCTGCACGGTGTGGTCGCCGGCCTCAACCCGCGAATACGGGATTTGACGTTCGGAACGGGCTTCCAGTTCCCGCAAGAACGGGTTGCGCACCGCCGAGGAATAGAACCCCGTCGGCGAAAAGCGGTGGAGCAGCACGTCGCCGGGTTCCAGCGTGCGCAAGTGGTCCTTCCACGCTTGCGGAATCGGGCTTTCCTGCGTCAGCAACGGACGCGTGCCGAACTGGAAGGCGATGCTGCCCAGTTCCGGGTTATCGATCCAATCGTTCCATTCGCGCAGCGCCCACACCCCGCCGGCCATCACGATCGGCACGGTTTCAGGCACTCCTTCGGCGCGCATGGTTTCGCGCAGCGCTTTGACCCGCGGATAGGGATCTTCCGGCTGACGCGGATCTTCGGCGTTGGACAGGCCATTGTGCCCGCCGGCCAGCCACGGATCTTCATACACCACCGCCCCCAGCAACTGCGGCACTTTGTGATAAGCGCGCTTCCACAGCGCGCGAAATGCGCGGGCGGAACTGATGATCGGGAGGTAATAGACGTTAAAGCGTTCCGCGATTTCGGACAGCTTATACGGCATCCCGGCGCCGCACGTTACGCCGGTGACCAGCCCCTTGGTGCGTTCCAGCACGCCTTCAAGGATCTGCTGCGCCCCGCCCATTTCCCACAGCACGTTGATATTGATCGCGCCGTTGCCACCGGAAATCGCGTGCGCCCGGCGGACCTGTTCGACCGCCCCTTCGATGCCATAGCGGATCAGTTGTTCGTGGCGTTCCTTGCGGGTCAACTGATCATAAATCTGGGGAACGATCTTCCCTTCGGCGTCATAAAAATCAGCATTCACCGCGCTGACCGTGCCGATCCCGCCGGCAGCAGCCCACGCGCCGGCGCTGGCATGATCGGAAACGGCCACACCCTTGCCGCCTTCGACCAATGGCCACACTTCACGTCCACCGTAAAGTATCGGCTTCAAACCCTTGAAAGTCATTGCGTTTCCGTCTTCCCTTTGGCCGTCATGCACGGCTTGATCGCAGCCGGCTCGGGCCGGGGGCCAGAGGCTTCGAACTGCGCGTAATATCCATTGAGTTCGGGCTTACGAACAAATTCGACCAAACGAAAGCCCACCGCCTGAAATTCACAGAAAAGCAGCGCCGGAGGGATCCCGTGCTGGTCGGTTGGCCGATCGACATCGACCACCACCACCTGCCCGCCCCGCCGCAACGCTGGGCGCAATCGCCACAGGAACGCGTAAGGTTCCGACACTTCATGATACATATGAACCATCAACACGCGGTCGAAACTGCCAGTGGGCAAGCCGGGATCATCAACCGCGCCCAGCTTGATCGAAACATTGTCCAGACGTTCCCGTTCGACACGATGGCCAAGCTGCTGCAAGGCTGCGGGATCGATGTCCTGCGCGAGCACACGGCCCTTGGGGCCGACCCGTTCCGACAGGCGAACGGTGTAATACCCTGCCCCCGCCCCGATATCGCCAACGACCGCCCCCGGCCCGATGCCGGCCAGATCCATCACAACTTCGGCTTCACCGAGATTATCCCGCTGGTCTTCCGCGGCGAATTCGGTGCCACCCTGCAGCGAAACCGGACGATCCGCGCGCGGAAAGGCGCGCGCGGTTTCAGGGCGATCAAGATCATCAGCCGGCCTTGAACAGGCCGCCGCCCCCAGCACAAGGCACAGGGCGGCCAACCGGACGATCAATCAACGTCCTCGACGGCCACCTGTTCACCGGTAACCCGCTGCGCCAATGCTGCGGCCATGAATGGATCCAGTGCGCCATCCAGCACATCAGCCGGGGTTGGCGAAGTGTGTCCGGTGCGTAAATCCTTCACCATCTGATAGGGTTGCAACACGTACGAACGGATCTGGTGGCCCCAGCCAATATCGCTTTTGGAAGCGTGCTCGGCGCTGGCAGCTTCTTCACGTTTGCGCATTTCTTCTTCGTAAAGGCGCGCCTTCAACATCCCCATCGCGATTTCGCGGTTCTTGTGCTGCGAACGGTCAACCTGACTGGCAACAACGATGCCCGATGGCACGTGGGTGATGCGCACCGCGGAATCGGTGGTGTTAACGTGCTGTCCGCCCGCACCCGATGCCCGGTAGGTGTCGATCCGCAAGTCAGCCGGATTGATGTCGATTTCAAAGCTATCGTCGATTACCGGGAACACCCAGACCGAACTGAAGCTGGTGTGGCGGCGCGCGGAACTATCATAAGGGCTGATCCGAACGAGCCGGTGAACCCCGCTTTCGGTCTTGGCCCAGCCATAGGCGTTTTCGCCCTTAACCAGAATCGTCGCCGATTTGATCCCCGCCTGTTCGCCTGCCTGATATTCGATCACATCGACCTTGAACCCGCGCTTTTCAGCCCAGCGGGTATACATCCGCAGCAGAATTTCGGCCCAATCCTGGCTTTCGGTGCCGCCCGCCCCGGCGTGGATTTCGATATATGTATCGTTGGCATCGGCTTCACCGGCCAGCAGCGCCTGTACCTTATCGGCATCAGCCTTGGCAGCCAGCGCGGCGAGCGAGGCCAAGCCTTCATCGACCGTCGCCTCATCGCCTTCAAGTTCGCCCAGTTCGACATATTCGATCGCATCGGCCATCTGCTGACCGATCGAGTTGACCGTACCGATCGCGGCTTCCAACCGGCGCCGTTCGCGCATTACGGCTTCGGCTTCCTTCGGGCTGTTCCACAAGTTCGGGTCTTCCACCCGGGCGTTCAGTTCATCAAGCCGCCGCAGCGCGCGATCCCAATCCAGGAACTTGCGAACCAGTGCCAGCGCGGCTTCAATCCGGTCGATATGGGCCTGCCCTTCGGCACGCATGACGGGGTAACTCCAGACAAGAGGATCCGCAGCCGGCGCATCGACGCGGGCTGCCATTGCCGCTCCGCTTAGCGCACGGCGGCCGATTGTAAAGTATTCGCTAGCGGATAGTGCCGGCTTGCAGGCCCCGCACGGTTTCCAGCGTCACCCGCACGTGATCACGGTAATCCATGTTGCTGTAAACCAGTTTGATCCGGCCATCGCGCCCGATCACGTAACTGGTGCGCTTGGTCATGCTGACCAGCCCGCCAAGCGGCCCAAGCAAGGCCACGTCGTAAGCCTTGATGATCGAACCGCTGGCCACGCCAACGGGGAACTTGTCGCGGCAATGTTCGGTCGAAAACTTCTGCTGGGTTGCAAGGCTGTCCGCGGACAGGCCAATCACGGTGGCCCCTGCCTTGGTGAAATCATCCATCGCTTCAGCAAAGGCGCGGGCTTCTAGCGTGCAACCCTGGGTGAAGCTCTTGGGATAAAAGTACAGCACCACCGGCCCTTTGCGCAGGGCCTGCCCCAATTGGAACACGATCGGTTTGCCGGCCAGTGCCCCTTGGGTCACGAAATTGGGGGCCGGCGCACCCAGCGGCAGGTCCGCCATGGCGCTGGCAGGAAGAGTGAATGCGGCAACGGCCGCTGCGATTGCGAACAGCTGTTTGGTCATATCCGAACTCTGCGACTGATTCGCAAAAAAGTCCAGCTATTGCACGATCACGCTGCTGTCGGGTTCGATCTGGGCCTCGTCCGCCTGTTGCTGATCGCGGGCCTCTGCCCCTTTGCGGACCGCGGCAATCAGGGCATCGCGCTGATCGGCAAGATTGCTGACATCCCCGCGTTTGGGCTCGGCATCGGCTTTGAACGCTTCCCAGATCACCGACGATTTGGGGTCCGCGCTGGGTTCGCCTTCAAACACCCGCTTGCCGGTAACCCGGTCGATCTTGATCATGTAGATGTCTGGCGGGGCCAAGAACGGACGGTGATCCCACCGACCGCGGGTTTGCATCACGAACTGCTTGAAGATCGGCGCAGCGAAGGTTCCGCCCTGCACATACCCGCCCAGCGAACGTGGCTGGTCATAGCCCAGGTACACCGCCCCGACGATGTTTTGCGAGCCCCCGGCAAACCACACGTTGGTTGGGCCTGATGTGGTCCCGGTCTTCCCGAACAGCGGCAGACCAAGATCGCGCAGTACAACCGCTGTCCCGCGGGTAACGACGCCTTCCAGCATATGCACCACCTGAAAGGCCGTGCGGGGATCCATCACCTGCTTCCCGCGCAAGGGCAGACGCGGCATGGCCTTGCCGTTCCACTGCGCCATATTGCACTGTTCGCAGCGGCGGTTATCAGCCCGCCAGATCACTTTGCCGTTGCGATCCTGCACGTAATCGATCAGCGATTGAGCATATTGCACGCCGTTGTTGGCCAAGGCCGCATAAGCATTGGTCATTTGCGCAACGGTGGTTTCCCCCGCGCCCAGCGCATAAGATAAATACGGCGGATACTTGCCGATCCCCATCCGCGCGATCTGCGCCACCACCCGATCCATCCCGGTATCGTTGGCAATATGCACCGTCATCAGGTTGCGCGATTGTTCCAACCCCCAGCGCATCGTGTGGGTGCCACCCGCCCCGCGCATATCGAAATTGCGGAAGCACTTCTGGCCAAGCGCGGCGCCTTGATAGACGCAGAACGCCCCATCAACCACTTCGCTGGCCGGGGTCATCCCGAAATCGAGCGCCGTGCCATAAACGAACGGCTTGATCGTCGAACCCGGCTGGCGCTGGGCCTGTGTGGCCCGGTTGAAACTGCCCAGCCCGGCATCGAACCCACCCTGCATCGCATAGACCCGGCCGCTGTGCGGATCTTGCGCCATCATCCCGCCGGACACTTCGGGAACAATCCGCACCGCCCAGGCATTGCCGGACGGGGCGACGGCGATCACGTCGCCAGTCTTAAGCCCATCGGGCAAGCCAACCAGCGGAGCGGTCTTGCCATCCGAAAAACCGATCGTTGCCCGTGATCCGCTGCGGTTGACGACCACGCCCACCCGCCAATCCTGGTAATTAACCGACTTGTTGAGTGCGGCGAGCTGCGATTGCCAATCCTCTGGGTCCAGCTTGATCCGGTCAATCGGCCCGTGCCATCCCTTGCCCGAAGCATACCGCATCAGCCCGGCACGCAGCGAATCCTGCGCGGCCTTCTGCAATTCGGGATCCAGTGAAGTACGCACCCACAGCCCACCGGCATAAATGCTGTTAGGCCCATCTTCGGCGCTTTCACCGTATTTGGCGATCAGATCGCGGCGCACTTCCTCGACGAAGTAGGCCACCGAGGAATCGTAGCTTTCGCTGCGCCGCGGGATCACCCCCAGCGGCTGAGCCTTGGCCTGCGCGGCTTGGGCGGCGTTAACTGCACCGTTGCGCACCATCTGGTCCAGCACCCAGTTGCGCCGGGCGATGGCCTGCGCTGCATATTTGGTCCGGCCATAGGTTTCGGGAGCTTTGGGCAAAATCGCCAGAAACGCGCTTTCAGCAAGCGAAAGCTGATCGACATCCTTGCCGAAATATGCGCGCGCCGCCGCCTGCACGCCGAAGCTTTGCCGGCCGAGCGGAATTTCGTTGAGGTACAATTCCAGGATCTGCGGCTTGGTCAGCACGCTTTCCATCCGCCGCGCGAGGATCATTTCCTTGAACTTGCGGGTGACGGAATATTCATTCCCGATCAGGATATTCTTGGCGACCTGCTGGGTGATCGTTGAGCCACCCTTGGCCCGGCGCCCCGAACCAAACTTGACCGCATAATCGATCACCGCCCCGGCCAACCCCGGGTAATCGATCCCCCCGTGCGACCAGAAAGTGCGATCCTCAGCCGAAATAAACGCATTTTTCAGCTGTTCGGGAAAATCGACATAGCGCAGCTGCACCCGCCGTTCGCGAGCGTAGGAATAGACGATTTCTCCGTTAACCCCGCGCACCATCGTCGGCAGCGGGGGCTGATAGGTCAGCAAGCTGTCGGCCGAGGGCAGGTTGCGGGTCACGGTGGCCCACAGCAAGAAGTTGAAGACCACCAGCACACCCAGCAGGTATCCGCCGCGGCGGAACCACACGCTGGCGTACCACTGTTCCCGCGCCCATACTCCGATCGGGTGCTCGCGCAGCACGCCCCACAATCCTTCAATCAGCCCGCGCGCTTCACGCCGGATGCGCAGGTGGGTGGATTCGGGGACTTGCGGATCGGTCATCGCGAAGGCCCCTAGCATGCCGCTACGCCGGTTTGCCAGCGGCTTCCACCGCGGCAACCACAGGTTTCAGAGCGTGGATTTCAGGTTTGCGGCACGGGATTGCCCACTGGGGCAGACTGCCGCGCGAAAAACACCCGGATTGCTCGGGCAACCGTTTCGGCGAAAGTCTGCCGGCCGGCAGCCGTGGTTACCCGGGCCACATCGGCCGGGTTGTTGATGTAGCCCGTTTCGAACAGGATCGACGGCATATCGGGGGCCTTGAGCACGGCAAAAGCGGCCGATTGCACGGTTTGTTCGCGAAACGGGATGCGGCCCTGCCCTTCGCGCAGGATCAACGCGCCGACTTGTTCGGAATCCGCCAAGGTTTCGCGCTGTGACAGATCTACCAGAATGGCGCTGACCGCATCGCTTTGATCCAGCAGGCGGATGTTGTTAACCACATCAACCGCGTTTTCGCGTGCCGCGATCTTGTTTGCAGCTTCGTTCGAACCCTTGGCCGAAAGGGTGTAGATGGTTGCGCCTTCGGCCCCACTGGCCTCCGGGGTGCTATCCGCGTGGATCGAAATGAACAGATCGGCGCCCAGCCGCCGCGCGATTGTCGAACGTTCGGGCAGCAGGACGTAACGATCATCGCTGCGGGTCAAGGCCACCCGCACCCCGCCACCACGCAGCAATTCATCCCGCAAGGCCAGCGCCAGCGCCAGCGCCACGTCTTTTTCACGCACGCCGGAACCCATCGCGCCGGGATCCTTGCCGCCGTGGCCGGGATCGATCACCACCAGCGGCCGGCTGGCATCGAGTGGCCCAACCACCGCCGGCAGCCCCGCCTGCGCTCCGGTCGATGGCAGTGGCACTTTGACGACATAATCGTATCCGCCCGCAGTGGCGACAAATGTCCGCCCGGCGGCGATCATCCCGGCGAACACCGCCACCGGTGCTAAGCAAATCGCAATGATTGTAAGGGTACGACGCATTGGCAGGGTGAGTAGATTCTTGGGCCGCGCCACGCAATCGTTGATCGCACGCTGCTGCAACCAACTTGCCGCGCGCTTCAAGCGATGCTAGTCATTCGCAAATTCGGGGTAAGCCGCCCCGGCCCGTTGTGGCCACCCTTGCAAAAGCAGGTCGTGGCCCTCACTTGGGGTCGGCACGGTTTTGCCGATGCCCTTATCCGGACCATCTGTCCGGGCCAACCAGGTTGATGCCGGAAATGAAAAGCCTTTTGCCGTTCTGCCAGCTGCTTGCCCACGGGCCGGCGGCGTTGCGGACGGCAGG
>JBDKLL010000128.1:0-3231 GCA_039795595.1 Pseudomonadota bacterium | reverse complement strand
GGTTCGGACTGCTACATCTGCAAGGATCAAGGCGCTTGCCAAGGCCGGAATGCAAATGCTGGAATTGGCCGGCGGGACACATTGCCATGCCCAATGGCATGCAGGGTCCAGCGCTGGCTTGCTTTTCGCTTACGCGCTGGAACTGCCCTTGCCAAGCGGAATCTTGAGTTCCAGCACCCGTGCACGTCCCCCCAGATCGCGATGAAGCACGGCGGCCATTCCGGCAGCGGCGGCGATGGCGCTGACTGCATCGGCTTGGCGGTGCCCGATTTCGACCAATGCGATGCCGCCGGGCGTCAGCAGTGCGGGCAGTTGCGGCACCAGCACACGATAATCATCCAGCCCCTCGACCCCGGCAAACAGGGCTTCGGCGGGTTCATGCCCGCGAACCGATGCGGCCAGTTCGGCATCGGTTTCCACATAGGGCGGGTTGGCCAGGATCAGGTCGAACTGGCCCAGCGCATCGCTCCAGCCAGCACGGTGCCAGTCCCCGGCTTGCATGGCGGCGCGATCGGCCAAGCCCAGCGTCCGCGCATTGGCCTGCGCCACCATCAGCGCGGCTGGCGAGCGTTCGATGCCGATGCCCTGTGCTGCCGGCAAGTTGGCCAGCACGGCCAGCAGCAGCGCGCCCGAGCCAGTGCCGCAATCGAGCACGCGGCGGGCATCCGGGCGGGCGGACAAGGCGGTTTCGACCAGCACTTCGCTATCCCCGCGCGGGATCAGCACCGCGGGGCTGACCGCAAACGGCAAGCCAAAGAATTCCTGCGTCCCGGTGATGTAGGCCACGGGTTCGTGCCCCCTGCGCCGTTCGATCAGTGGCGCGAAGCCGGGCGGAACCGGATCGCGCAGATGGTGCAGCAACAATGCGCTGCGCGACACCCCCAGCGCGTGCGCCATCAGCACTTCGGCATCAAGCCGCGCGGTATCGCTGGTGGGGGCCAGCCGCTCGGTCGCGGTGCGCAAGGCTGCGGCAATATCAGCCATGGCCGATCTCAGCCATCCATTGCGGCCAGGCGCTTGGCCTGATCTTCGGCAATCAGCGCATCGACCAGTTCGCCCAGCCCGTGGCCTTCCAGCACTTCGGGCAAGCGGTGCAAGGTCAGGTTGATGCGGTGATCGGTTACTCGGCCTTGCGGGAAGTTGTAGGTGCGAATCCGTTCCGATCGATCCCCGCTGCCCACCATTGCCCGGCGGGCTTCGGCTTCGGCGCCTTGTGCTTCGTCACGCATCTTTTCGTAAAGCCGGGCGCGCAGCACCTGCATCGCCTTGGCTTTGTTCTTGTGCTGGCTGCGTTCATCCTGGCAGATCACCACCAACCCGCTGGGCAAATGGGTGATCCGCACCGCCGAATCGGTGGTGTTGACGTGCTGGCCACCCGCGCCCGATGCACGGTAGATGTCGATCTTGAGGTCTTTATCCTCGATCTGCACGTCAACTTCATCGGGTTCGGGCAGGACGGCAACTGTGGCTGCGCTGGTATGGATCCGGCCGCCGCTTTCGGTAACGGGCACGCGTTGCACCCGGTGGACGCCGCTTTCGAACTTCAGCTTGGCGAACACGCCGGATCCGGCAACGTTGGCCACCACTTCCTTGAAGCCGCCGATGTCCGAGGCATTGGCGCTGACCACTTCCAGCCGCCAGCCCTGTTCCGCGGCAAAGCGTTCGTACATCCGCAGCAGATCGGCTGCGAACAGCGCCGCTTCATCGCCGCCGGTGCCGGCGCGGATTTCCAGCATTGCCGGGCGGCTATCGGCGGTATCGCGCGGCAACATCGCAATCGACAGGCGCTGTTCGGCATCAGGCAGGGCTGCTTTCAATCGGGCGATTTCTTCTTCGGCCAGCGCCCGCATTTCGGGATCGGGATCGCTGATTGCCGAAAGTTCGGCCAGTTCAGCCCGCATCGCCGCCACTTCGTCCGCGGCTTTCGCGACCGGTTCCAGTTCGGCAAAGTCGCGGCTGGCGGCAACGAAATCCTTGCCTTCCAGCGTCCCTGAGGCCAGCCGCGCTTCGAGTTGGGCAAAGCGGGCGGCAAGTTGGGCAAGGCGGGCGTCGGAAACGCTCACGCTTGCAGCGGTTCCAGCAGGGCGTTGACCGCAGCCAGCAGTTCGGCGTGTTCGGCCGAGCGGGCGTTGCAGGCAATCTGCCCGTCGCGCAGCGTCACGCCCACCAGCACCCGCGCGGGTACTTTCGATGCCTTGTCAAACCGCTTGCGGGGGGATCCGCTAGCGATCATGTCGGCACTTAGCCCGGCGCCGCGCAGCGCCTTGAGCGCCGCAGTGCCGAACGCGATGGCACCATCGTCCTCGATCGCTAGGATCACGTCTTGCACATCAGGCGCGATCGCCCCAGCATCGGCCACCAACATCGCCAATCGTTCGATCCCTGCAGCCCAGCCCACCGCCGGGGTGTGCGGCCCGCCAAGGCTTTCGATCAGCCCGTCATAGCGGCCGCCGCCCAGCACGGTGCCTTGCGCGCCCAGCCGGTCGGTGACGAATTCGAACGCGGTATGGCGGTAATAGTCCAGCCCGCGGACCAGCGCCGGCGCACGGGTCCACGCCACGCCGGCGGCATCAAGCCCGCTGGTGACTTTGCCGAAAAAGTCCTGTGCTTCGCTGCTCAGGAAATCGTCGATCCGGGGTGCGGCATCGGTGAACGCTTTGTCACGCGGGTCTTTCGAATCGAGGATGCGCAGCGGGTTGCGTTCCAGCCGGTCTTGCGAATCTTCGCTTAACGCCGCTTTGTGGGCGCGGAAGTAATCGACCAGTGCAGTGCGCCAGGCTTCGCGGCTGGCACCATCGCCCAGCGTGTTGAGTTGCAGCGTCACTCCATCGGCGATGCCGAGTTCGGCCAGCAGGTGATCGGCCATTACCAGCAGTTCGACATCCGCCTGCGGTTCGCCCGCGCCAAGGATTTCGGCGTCGATCTGGTGGAACTGGCGGTAACGTCCCTTTTGCGGACGTTCGTAACGGAACAGCGGGCCATGGGTGGCCAGCTTCAACGGGGCGTGTTGCTGCCAGCCATTGGTGATGAAGGCGCGCGCGATGCCAGCGGTGAATTCGGGCCGCAGGGTCAGCGATTCGCCGCCGCGATCCTCGAAGCTGTACATCTCCTTGGAGACGACATCGGTGGTTTCGCCCAGCGACCGGCTGAACACGGCGGTCTTTTCGAACACCGGCATTTCCGCGCGGCGGAAGCGATACAGCCGGCGCACACGCTCGAACGCCTCGACCA
>JBDKLL010000127.1:0-8447 GCA_039795595.1 Pseudomonadota bacterium | reverse complement strand
TTGCGATGACCGATTCCCAGCCCTTCGTGCGCGAAGACGTGAAAGGTTTTCTTGCGCTGGTGAACAGCCTGCCCGCGCCCGAAGCCCTGATCCCGGCCGAACAGCGCGTTGGCTATCTGGGAATCAAGGCGATGACCGAAGCCGATCCCCGTCCACTGGCGGTGATCAAAAACCTGACTTGCCCCGGCCCGGCAGGCGATATTCCCGTGCGTTTTTATGATGTTCGCGAAACCCGCGAACCTTCGCCCGTGGTGCTGTTCTTCCACGGCGGCGGGTTCGTGATCGGTGATCTGGATACGCACAATTCGCTCTGCACCGAACTTTCCGCGGAACTCGACCTGCCGGTGCTAGCGGTTGATTACCGGCTGGCCCCGGAACACCCGTTCCCCGCCGCGCCGGATGATTGCGAAGCCGCCGCGCGCTGGCTGGCCGCCAGCCCGGCCGAACTGGGCCGCACGGTCACGGGCCTGATCACCATCGGCGGCAGCGCCGGGGGCAATCTGGCCACCGTGACCGCCCGCGCCCTGTGCGATAAACCCGCCGCTGCGCCGATGCTGCTGCAAGTGCTGCTTTATCCCTGCACCGACGAATCGCAGGATGGATCGATGGAACGCTTTGCCGAAGGGCATCTGCTGACCAAGGCGGTGATGGAATGGTTCTTTTCGCTCTACCTGCCCAAATCAGGCGATCCGCGGGCCTTCCCGCTTCATGCCAGCGCGGCGGGGATGTGCCCGTCGATCGTTGCCACCGCCGGGCTTGACCCGTTGCAGGATCAAGGACGCCGGATCGCCGCCAAGCTGGTCGAAGCGGGAGTGGATACGCTCTACCTGCATATGGAAGGGCTAACCCACGATTTTTCCTCAACCCGCAAGGCCCTGCCCAGCGCTCAAGCCGAAATGAACCGGATTTTTGCGGCAATGAAGTTGATGCTGGGCAAGGTTTCCGCCTAAGGGCGGGGCCATGTCCTCAGATTATTCCCATTTGCCGTATCGCCCATGCGTGGGCGTGATGCTGGTCAACGCCGCCGGCCATGCTTTCGTGGGCCGGCGGATCGACATGCGCGAAACGCTGGGCGATGCCACCGCCAACTTCTGGCAGATGCCGCAAGGCGGGATCGATGATGGCGAAGACGTCCGCACCGCCGCGCTGCGCGAGTTGTGGGAAGAAACCGGGGTGCTTGAACAGCACGTCACCCTATTGGCACAAACCCGCGAAGAACTGCTCTATGACCTGCCCGATCAATTGATCGGCAAGATGTGGGGCGGGCAATATCGCGGCCAGCGCCAGCATTGGGTGCTGGCGCGATTTTCCGGCAACGATGCGGACATTGATCTCGCCGCCCACAATCCACCCGAATTCTGCGAATGGCAGTGGGTGGAGCCGGCGTTGTTGCCGGATCTGATCGTGCCGTTCAAACGCCGGGTTTACCGGGCCGTACTCGAAGAATTTGCCGCGCTGATCTGAACCGGTTTTAGTTCTGCGTTACCGCAGCCGGGGTCTGCACCGCTTCGGCGCTGACCAGCCGCGGGGCCGGGCCACGTTCGATCGCCGCGGCCAAATCCAGCGCCGGCGGGCAGTTTGACCGCACGCACAGCTGATCCAGCCGGGTCAGATTGCGTTTGGCCTTTTCGACCGCGCCCTTTTCAACCAGCGCCATGCCTTCACCCGCGATCGCGAACTGGTTGTCCGGATCAGCGGCCAGTGCCAGCCGGTAATAATGCAGCGCCTTGCCCTGCATCCCCTGCTGGCGGGTGGCATCTGCCAGATTTAGCACGATCGCAACGTGGCCGGGTTGAATCGCCAGCGCGGCTTCGAACGCGTCGATCGCGGCATCGGCTTGCCCGGCAGCCAGCGCCGTGCGGCCTTGCTGGACCAACGCTGCGGCGCGCGGGTCAAGTGGCTGCGGCGGGGCGCCCTGCCCCACGCTGGAGGTGACGGCAGCCAACAACGCAAGCGCCATCGCGGCGGGGGTAAAGCGCATTACTAGCTCCCAAAGGGTCGACATCGCGGCCTAGCTATCACAGCAATTTGAAACGTGCGATGAAAAACCCGTCGGTCTGATCGTGCCACGGCGAAAGACGCAGGCCATCCCCGCGCGGCACGCCCAGCGGCGTATGCGGCAGGTCCGCCGCCCAGCCCGGATGCCGCACCAAAAAGCCCGCCGTCTGATCCGCACCTTCGCCGTCCAGCACCGAACAAGTGATAAACACCAGCCGTCCGCCGGGCCGCACCAGCCCGGCCGCAATGTCCAGCAACCGCGCCTGCAAACCGGTGAGGCGTTGCAATTCTTGCTGCGTCAACCGCCAGCGCGCTTCGGGATTGCGCCGCCACGTGCCCGCGCCCGAACACGGCGCATCGACCAGCACCAGATCGCAGCACCCCGCCAGATCGCCCAGCGCGGCTGCTTCACGCCCGGTATCCAGCAGCCGCGTTTCGATCAATCCCGCCCCCGCGCGTTCAGCCCGGGGAGCAAGCCGAGCCAGCCGCGTGCGATCGCTGTCACACGCGATCAGCCTCCCCCGCCCCGCCATCGCCGCGGCCAGCGCCAAGGTTTTGCCGCCCGCCCCGGCGCACAAATCAACCACCGTTTCACCCGGCTGGGCCGCGGCAATTTCACAGGCCAGCTGCGACCCCGCATCCTGCACCTCGATCCGGCCATCGGCATAGGCATCCCACTGTTCCACCGGGGTGCCGTGGGCAAACCGCAGCCCGTGCGGCAGTGGCAGCGGCTCTCCCGCAACGGGCAGAACAAGCGTATCGCGCGCGGCCTTGAGCGCATTGACCCGCAGATCAAGCGGCGCCCGCTCCAGCAAGGTCTGCGCTTCAGCGGCCCCCACCCCGCTGGCGGCCAGCGCCGTTTCCAGCCACGACGGCGCCACGCCAGCCGGTGCCACGGCTTCATCCGGCAGGATCGGTGCCGGGCCGTGGCGCGAACCATCGAACAAAGCCGCCAACGCCGGATCGTCCTGCGCCAGCCCCAACACCGCAGCACGGCCGGTTGCCGGAATTTCGCCGCAACGCCGGATCGCACGATAGATCAGATCACGCACCGCACGGCGATCCCCACTGCCGGCAAAACGGCGGGTGCGGAACCATTCAGCGATGATGCGATCCGCGCTTGGCCCGCGGGTGCGCGCAGCCGCCAGCACGAGGTCCAGCACCTCGATCGCAGCCTGAACCCGCGCGGCGGGAGTCACGGCCTTAACGCGTCGGGTAGTTGGGCGCTTCGCGGGTGATCGTCACGTCGTGAACGTGGCTTTCCTTAAGCCCCGCCCCGGTGATCCGTACGAACTGAGCCTTGGTTCGCAGATCGTCGATCGACCGCGCTCCGGTATAACCCATTGCTGCCTTGATCCCGCCCACCAGCTGGTGCACCACGTCCTTGGCTGGGCCTTTATAAGGCACTTGCCCTTCGATCCCTTCGGGCACCAGCTTCATCTGGTCCTTGATGTCCTGCTGGAAGTAACGATCGGCGCTGCCCCGCGCCATCGCGCCAACCGACCCCATCCCGCGATACGATTTGTAGGCACGGCCTTGATACAGGAACGTTTCGCCCGGCGCTTCTTCAGTGCCGGCCAGCAACGAGCCAACCATGATCGTGCTGGCCCCGGCGGCCAGCGCCTTGGCTGCATCGCCCGACGTGCGCAGCCCGCCATCGGCGATGATCGGCACCCCGGCTTCGCGCGCGGCGCGGGCCGATTCCATGATCGCGGTAAGCTGTGGCACGCCAACGCCCGCCACCACGCGCGTGGTGCAGATCGATCCCGGCCCAATCCCCACTTTGACCGCATCGGCCCCGGCATCGATCAGCGCGCGGGTGGCATCATAAGTCGCCACGTTCCCGGCAACGACTTGCGCCGAATTCGACAGCTTCTTCACCCGTTCAACCGCGCGGGCGACATCGCGGTTATGGCCGTGCGCGGTATCAATGATCACCACGTCGCATTCCGCGGCCAGCAAGGCTTCGGTGCGTTCAAAGCCCTTGTCACCCACGGTCGTGGCTGCGGCCACGCGCAACCGCCCGGCGGCATCCTTGGTGGCAGCGGGATAGTTCACGGCCTTTTCGATATCCTTCACCGTCACCAGCCCCACGCAGTGGAACGCATCGTCCACCACCAGCAGCTTTTCGATCCGGCGGGCGTGCAGCAGACGGCGGGCTTCGTCCTGGCTGACCCCGGCTCGCACCGTTGCAAGGTTTTCGTGGGTCATCAGTTCGCGCACCGGCTGGGCGGCGTTATCGGCAAAACGCACGTCGCGGTTGGTCAGGATGCCAACCAGCTTGCCCCCGGCTTCAACCACCGGGATCCCCGAAATACGGTTGGCCAGCATCAACGCCTGCGCTTCGCCCAGCGTGGCATCGGGCGAAATCGTGATCGGATTGACCACCATCCCGCTTTCATACCGCTTGACCGCACGCACCGCGGCGCACTGTTCTTCAACCGTCAAGTTGCGGTGCAGTACGCCGATCCCGCCCAACTGCGCCATCACGATCGCCATGTCGGCTTCGGTCACGGTATCCATCGCCGATGACAGCACCGGGATATTCAGCGCAATGTCACGGGTCAGACGGGTGCGGGTATCTGCCATCGACGGCACGATGTCAGACTCCGCCGGCAGCAGGAGGACGTCGTCGAAAGTGAGGCCGAGAGGGATATCCATGGTGCCACTATGCCTTTGCGGGTCTAGATTCGTGGCGGCCCATGTAACGACAGCCGGGCAAAAGGGCTAGTGTGATTCCCCCCGCTTTTTTCGGCTCACTCGGCGCGGGCGAGTACTTTCTTCGGATCGGCGAACCAGCGCGCCAATGCGACGAGGAAATTGACGTCATCTGCCGCGCCGCCCAGTTCGATCCCCGGTTTCAACTTGTCGCTTGAGCGATGGTAATCGGTTTCCATGAAATGTTCGACCCGCGCCGCATCAGACCACGAACTGGAAACCATCACTGCCGGCACATCATATTGCATCAAGGCCCAGCCATCCTGCCGCCGGACATAGGCATTGGCTGCATCATCGCCGGCCAGTTTCTTCTTCTGCGCCTTGGCCACTGCGGCGATCTGCTTGTCCAGCGTGGTCATGCCTTTGCCCACCACGGCAAACGGCTGCCCGGCGGGGCCGATCGCCACGGTATCGATATTGAACGCCGCCACGATCTGGCCCAGCGGCAAGGGCGGGTTTTCGGCAAAGGCATGGGCACCCAGCAGCCCCAGTTCCTCACCCGTCGTCGCCAGGAAATAGACATCCCGATCCAGCGTCGGGCCATTGATCAAACGCCGCGCCACTTCGGTCATCACGGCCAGACCGCTGGCATTGTCCACCGCACCGTTGCAGATCTGGTCTTCTGCCGGCGGCGGCACGCACCGTCCGAAATGGTCCCAGTGCGCCACCAGCAGCACCGCGCCCAGTTCGGGATGGCGGCCCGGCAACTGGCCGATCAGGTTATGCGTGCGAATCCGAGTTTCGCGGGTCGTGGCTTCAAGCGTTGCGGCCAGATCCAGCACCCGCGGCGCAAAATCCGGAGCGGCGGCCGCACGCTGCAAATCGGCCAGCGCTTGCCCGGTGCCGGCCAGCGCGCGGTTCAACCCGTCGGTCGTGATGAATGCTTCCAGATCGCCGCCCAGTTCCTCGCCAGCCAGCGCATAGCCCACGCGGCGGCGGTGCGCGGTAACGTTATCGAGGCTGCGATCGCCGTCCAGCACCGTCATCACCGCCGTGGCCCCGGCTTTCAGCAAGGCATTCTGCCGGTCCGAACTATCATCGCCATCGCCGTCCAGCAGCAGCGCAACCCGCCCGGCAAGATCGGCGCGCGGCGGCATTACTTTGCCCGTGCCAACGAACAACACCGGCGCGCTTTCGATCAGGCTGCGCTTGCCCGAAGTCAGTACCAGCGTGGCTTCGGGCGGCACGAACAGCCGCCGGCCCTTGCGGGTAAAGACCGCGCGGGCGCCATCGGGTTCGCGAGCCAAAATCGTAACCGGCGCAAACCACGTGTGTCCGGGATCGTTGGTGCCGGATTCCAGTCCCATGTCGAACCACTGCTTGGCCAGATAGCGCAGCGTCAGCGATTCGCCGTTGGTGCCCGGTTCGCGGCCTTCGTAGGCATCGCTGGCCAGTTCGGTGATATGCGCCAGCAACTGGGCCTTGAGTTCCGCCGCGGCCTTTTCCGCACGGCTGGGTTGGCGCGCCGATGCGGCAATCGGGACAAGCAACAGCGATGCCGCCACCAACGGCGCAATCGCACGGCTTATCGCTCCCCCAAGGCGTTTCATCGCGGGAAAGACACCACAGATACCCTGCCACCTGCAAGCGCGGAAAATGGCCCACGGTCGGTTGCCATGCAGGGGTTGCAGGAAAGCTACACTTTGGTCGCGGCGGTTATTCCGCAGTCCACCCGCCATCCATGCTAATATTGGTCCCGGTGATATTCGCAGCCGCATCCCGGCACAGGAAAACCGCCATTTCGCCCACGTCGCTGGGCTGGACGAACTTTTTCGTGGGTTGGCGGGTCAACAGCACATCGTTGATCACTTGCTCGCGGCTTAACCCACGGGCGGCCATCGTATCGGGGATCTGGTTTTCGACCAGCGGGGTCCAGACATAGCCGGGGCTGATGCAATTGGCGGTAATGTTGAACGTTGCCAGTTCCAGCGCCAGCGTCTTGGTCAACCCAGCCAGCCCGTGCTTGGCCGAAACATAGGCTGCCTTGAACGGAGATGCCGTAAGCGAATGGGCGCTGGCGGTGTTGATGATCCGCCCCCACCCGGCCTGCTTCATGTGCGGGATTGCCAGGCGGCACGCATCGAATGCGGCGGTCAGGTTCAGGGCAATGATCGTGTCCCACTTGTCGACCGGGAATTCCTCCACCGGGGCAACGTGTTGCATCCCGGCATTGTTGACGAGGATATCGATTGCCCCAGCCCCAGCCATCAGCGCTTCCACCCCGGCCCGGCTAGACAAGTCTGCCGAAACGTGGATCGCGCCCAGTTCGGCGCAAAGCGCGGCGATCTCGGCCGGATCGCCAAAGCCGGACAGCACCACTTCAGCCCCTTCAGCCTGCAACGCACGGGCGATCGCCAACCCGATGCCCGAAGTTGAACCCGTAACCAATGCGCGCTTGCCAGCAAGAAACATGACGAACTCCGGGGTAATCAAAACACGATCCGCGGCCCATGCGTCTGCGCTGCGGGTCTGTCCAGCCTGAACAGTTGCGTCGCCGCGCCGGGACGGGCAACGATAGCGCCAACACCACGGGGACGAGCCTGACCATGAAGCTGACCGACTGCCACAACATCGATGACTTCCGGCGATTGGCCAAGCAGCGCCTGCCGTGGCCGGTGTTCGATTACATCGACGGCGCGGCCGACGATGAACTGACCAAGGCCCGCAACACTGCCGCCTATGCCAGCGCCGATCTGGTCCCGGATGTGCTGGCCGGGGTGGCCACGATCGACACCAGTTGTACGATCCTTGGCCGTAAAAGCGCGCTGCCGCTGATCCTTTCGCCCACCGCACTGCAGCGTGCGTTCCACTGGCAAGGTGAACGCGCGGTGGCCCGCGCGGCGGAAAAGTTCGGCGTGTGGTGCGGCATTTCCAGTCTTGCCACGGTCAGCATCGAAGAAATCGGGGCGCTTATTTCAACTCCGAAGATGTTCCAGCTCTATGTTCACAAGGACAAAGGCCTCAACCGCAGCATGATCCAGCGCTGTCAGGCGGCCAAATTCGATGCGATCGCGCTGACGGTGGACACGATCGTTGCCGGCAAGCGCGAACGCTGCGCCCGCAGCGGGTTCACCTCGCCGCCCAAATTCACCGCGCGCAACCTGCTGGGCTATGCGATGAAGCCACGCTGGGGGCTGGATTACGTCTTCCGCGAAAAGTTCGCCCTGCCCAACCTCGATACCCACGTGCGCGAAGGCACCGGCGAAGCGGTTTCGATCGCCGGCTATTTCAACACGATGCTCGATCAGTCGATGGACTGGGCCGTGGCCGAACAGATCCGCAACGATTGGGGCGGCAAGTTCGCGCTGAAAGGCGTGATGAGCGTGGCCGATGCCCGCCGCGCAGTGGCAATTGGCGCTGATGCGATCATGATCTCCAACCATGGCGGCCGGCAACTTGATGGCAGCCGCGCGCCGTTCGACCAGTTGACCGAGATTGTCGACGCGGTCGGCGGCCAGATCGAAATCATCTGCGATGGCGGCGTGCGCCGTGGCACCCACGCGCTAAAGGCCCTTTGTGCCGGCGCACATGCCGCGTCAGGCGGGCGGCTCTACCTCTATGCCCTTGCCGCGGCGGGCCAAGCCGGTGTCGAACGCGCGCTGGGCATCCTGCAGGATGAAATCGAGCGCGGCATGAAACTGATGGGCGTGACCAGCGTAGACCAATTGACGCCAGATCGGCTGCGCTGGCGTTAGGGAGCCTTGGCGATTTGCGCGTCAAGCTGGCGCAGC
>JBDKLL010000126.1:0-54870 GCA_039795595.1 Pseudomonadota bacterium | reverse complement strand
GCGCCGGCGTGTTGCGCCACAGCTGGTTCAGCACCACTTCCGGGGTCGCATCGCGCTTCAGGTCAATAACCACCCGCATGCCTTCGCGGTTGGATTCATCGCGAATGTCGGAGATGCCCTCGATCCGCTTGTCCTTGGCCGCTTCAGCGATCTTTTCGACCAGGTTCGATTTGCCAACCTGATAGGGAATGCTGGTCAGCACGATCGAACGACGATCGCCGCGGCCTTCCTCGATTTCATGGCGGCAGCGCATGATAACCGAGCCGCGCCCGGTTAGATAAGCCGACCGCGCGCCGGCCGAGCCAAGGATCAGCGGGGCAGTGGGGAAATCGGGGCCGGGGATATACTGGATCAGTTCTTCCGACGTGATCGCCGGGTTGTCCATATAGGCCAGGCAGCCATCGATCACTTCGCCCAAGTTGTGGGGCGGAATGTTGGTGGCCATGCCCACCGCGATCCCGCCGGCGCCATTGACCAGCAGATTGGGGAAACGGGCCGGCAGCACGGTCGGTTCCTGACGTGAACCGTCGTAGTTGTCGGTGAAATCGACCGTATCCTTGTCGAGATCATCGAGCAGCGAGTTCGCCACTCGGGCCAACCGCGCTTCGGTGTAACGCATTGACGCCGGCGGATCGGGGTCCATCGAACCGAAGTTACCCTGACCATCGATCAGCGGCAGGCGCATCGACCAATTCTGGGTCATACGGGCCAGCGCGTCGTAAATCGCGGCGTCGCCGTGCGGGTGATAGTTACCCATCACGTCGCCGACGATCTTGGCCGATTTGCGATACGGCCGGCCAGCGACGAAGCCGCCTTCCTGACTGGCGAAGAGGATGCGGCGATGCACCGGCTTCAAACCATCGCGCACATCCGGCAGCGCGCGGGACACGATCACGCTCATCGCGTAATCGAGATAGCTGGTCTTCATTTCATCGACGATGTCGACGCGCTGGAATTCGCCCAGCGGACCAGTGGGTTCCAAAGTTTCGGTTTCGTCGCTCACGCGTTGGTTTTCGGCTGTTGTTGTTAGGACGGTCGAGTACGTTCGGCCCTAGGCCAAAGCCTTCAAGAAGGCCACCTTGGCGCTGGCTTTGCACCCTTTTTTCCACACTTGCGGCGCGGCGCACAACCGAACGCGCCCAGTTGCATTCAAATGCCGTTCAGCAGTTGCCACCTAATGCGCTGGCCTGTTGCCAAACGGGCTGAATCCCGCCAATGGCGCAATGTATGGAAGTTGCTCCGTGCAACCGGGGATCGTCTCTGGCCTGACGGACGCGAAGGAGAAAGACAACGATGGTTCGCAGCAAGCTTTTCGCTCGGTCGGCAATGGGTGTGGCCCTTGCACTGGGCGTCGCCACGGGTGCGATGATTGCTCCGGTTGCCGCGGCTGCCAAGGACAAGGCACAGGATAAGGCGCAAGCCGCCCCCAAGCTGACCCCGAGCAAAGCCTTCATCCCGGTGTATCAGGCTGCCGCCGGTGCGCTTGAAAAGGCCGCCAAGAACCCCGACGTGGCCACCGCACGAACCACTGTGACCAACGCCGAAAACGCTTACCGTTCGGCGCAGGGCAAGGATGCCCGGGCGCAGGCCAAAACCCAGTGGGACGCCGCGCAGGCCGCGCTTGGCACTGCGCTGACCGCAGAAAAGGCCACGATCGATCAGGCGTTCGCCACCGCGGCGACGCCTGATGACAAGTATCTGGCTGGTCAGTTGGCGCTGAACATGGGCAACGTGGCGATGGACAAACTGCTCCAGCGCCGCGGCCTGCAGTCGATGGTCGAAAGCGGCAAACTGCCCGCGACCGAGCTTGCCAAGTTCAACTTCTACATCGGCGGCATTTCGTTCGACATGCGCGATTTCGCCACCGCGCGCACTGCGCTTAGCGCGGCGATGGCTGCCGGTTACACCGAAAACAACGTGGAATCGCTGCTGGCCGATGCCTACATCGCCGATAATCAGCCGCTCGAAGGGCTGAAGGTGTTGCAGGCCGCGGTTGACGCCAAGGGTGCGGCCGCTTCTGAAGAATGGCTGCGCCATGGCATCGTCGTGGCCTACAAGGCCAAGGCACTGGATTACGCCGGTGCTTTCGGTTCCCGCTTGGCGGCTGGCTATCCCACCCCGGAAAACTGGGCGCTGGCGATCGCCGTGCAGCGCGATCTGGGCAAGTACCAGTTGCAGGACCTGATCGATCTGATGCGGCTGATGGAACGCACCAACAGCTTCTCGGAAGAACGTGATTTCGTCGAATACATTCAGGCTGCTGACCCGCGCCGCCTGCCGGGCGAAGTGCTGAAGGTGATCAACGAAGGCGTAACCGCCGGCAAGCTGAAGGCCGCAGACCCGTTCGTGGCCGATGCCAAGACCAATGCCACCGGCCGCATCGCCGCCGATAAGGCTTCGTTCGCCGGGCTGGAACGTGATGCCCGTGCGGCGGCGGCCACGGCCGCAACTGGCATGGCTGCCGGGGACACGTTCCTCAGCTATGACATGCCCGCCAAGGCGGTGGAAATGTACCAGATCACTTTGACCAAGCCGGGCGTGGATGCTCCGCGCGTGCTGACCCGTCTGGGGATCGCCCAGGCCGATGCCGGCCAATATGCCGATGCTCAGGCCACGTTCGCCAAGGTGGACGGCGTGCGCAAGCCGATTGCCGAACTGTGGTCGGCCTATGCCAAGGCCAAGGCTGCCGGCAAGTAAGCCCGGATTACCTTTGAACAGCGGGAAGGGCGGTCAGCAATGGCCGCCCTTTCTGTTTGGGCCTTTCTGTTTGGGCCTTTCTGTTTGGGCCTTTCTGTTTTGGCTTATTCTACCGGGCGGAACTGGCCGTCAGCTTCATCCAGCACGTGCAGCAGGCCGTCTGAAATGGCGAAGAACGCCCCAGTTAGTCGCAGTTCGCCGCTGCGCTCCTTGCTGCGAACGCAAGGGAAAGTGCGCAAGTTGTTCAGGCTTACCTGCACCCCGGCCTGTTCCATCGCCCGTTCGGCCACGCGGCCGGTGGTGCCGTGTGCGGCCACCACGGGTTCGCGCGCTTCATCCAGCAAGGCGATCCAATCAGCAATGAACCCGCCTTCGCCCGGTTTGGTCCCGTGCATTTCGCGCGTCAGTGCGGCCTTGCACCCGCCGCACATCCCATGGCCCATGACCACGATTTCTTTAACCTTGAGCACTTGCACCGCAAATTCCAGTGCGGCCGAAACGCCGTGGTGGCCGGGGGTGGTTTCAAACGGCGGGACCATGGCCGCAACGTTGCGAACGACGAAGATTTCGCCGGGGTCGACGTCGAAGATCTGCGCCGGGTCCACCCGGCTGTCGGAACAGGCGATCACCATCACTTCAGGTTCCTGCCCATCGCGCAAGGTTGACCAGCGCTCGCGGTTGGTGGCCCATCCGGTGGCGCGGAAGCGGCGGTAACCTGCGGCGAGGCGTTCGAACGAGGGGGAGAATCCTTGGCTCATGCGCTGCCTGATGCCTTCGGAAATTCATGCTGGCAACCCCGCGCCCATACGCCTATCTGGGCGCCATGAACGACCTTGCTGATGCGCCGCGCCCCGAACGCCAGCGCAAGCCCGACTGGATCCGCGTCAAGGCCCCGACATCAAAGGGTTATGGCGAAACCCGCCAGTTGATGCGCGACCTGAAACTGCACACCGTGTGCGAAGAAGCCGCGTGCCCGAACATCGGCGAATGCTGGACCAAAAAACACGCCACGGTGATGATCCTGGGCGATATTTGCACTCGCGCCTGTGCATTCTGCAATGTGAAGACCGGGATGCCGCGCGCGGTCGATCCGCTGGAACCCGAACACGTCGCCGCCGCCGCTGCGAAGATGGGGTTGGAGCACATCGTGATCACTTCGGTTGACCGCGATGATCTGCCCGATGGCGGGGCCAGCCAGTTCGTTAAAGTGATCAAGGCGCTGCGCCGCGAAACCCCGGATACCACGATCGAAATCCTGACCCCGGATTTCCGCGGCAAGATGCGCCCATCGGTCGAAGCGATCGTTGCCGCCGGGCCGGATGTCTATAACCACAACCTCGAAACCGTGCCGCGGCTCTACCCCACAATCCGGCCGGGTGCGCGTTATTACGCTTCGTTGCGGCTGCTTGAAGAAGTGAAGAACCACGATCCGTTGGTGTTCACCAAGAGCGGGATCATGCTGGGGCTGGGGGAAGACCGGCTTGAGGTGCATCAGGTGATGGATGACATGCGCAGCGCCGGGGTCGATTTCATCACGATGGGGCAATACCTGCAGCCAACCCCGCGCCATGTTGCGGTTAACGAATTCGTCACGCCCGATATTTTCAACAGCTATGCCTCGGTCGCCCGGTCGAAAGGCTTCCTGCAAGTCGCCGCCAGCCCGCTGACCCGGTCAAGCTACCACGCCGGCGATGATTTCAAGGACATGCGGGCGGCGCGGCAGGCGCAAGTCGGGCTGGCCCGGCGCAGCTGATGCCGGGCATCCGCGAAACCCGGCGCTTGCCCTATTCGGCCCAGCAGATGTTTGATCTGGTGGCCGATGTGGCACGCTATGCGGAATTCCTGCCGTGGGTGGTGGCAACCCGGATCAAATCGGACAGCGAAACCGAAATGGTCGCCGATATGCTGGTGGGGTTCAACGCATTGCGTGAAAAGTTCACGTCCCGCGTTGAAAAGCAGCGGCCGGGCCGGATCAAGGTGCATTACATCGACGGGCCGATGCGCGATCTGGATAACGTCTGGGAATTTCGCGATGTCGAAGGCGGCTGCGAAGTGGAATTCCACGTCAGCTTCACGTTCCGCAACGCGCTGTTCGAGAAGCTGGCCGGGCAATATTTTGACCGTGCGTTTCGCAAGATGGTGAGCGCGTTCGAAGATCGCGCCGGGCAACTTTACGGCAGCAACAGCTCCAGCGCGACCAGCGCCGCCTGATGGCGCACGGTATCGCGGCTCGACCCGTCGAGCAGGCGTTCTTCGCCGATCAGTTCTTCGCTGCCGCGGATCGCACGGGCGAACACCACGGTCCCCACGGGCTTCTGCTCTGATCCGCCGCCGGGGCCGGCAATCCCGCTGATCGCCACGGCCACATCGGCACCGCTGCGTTCCAGCGCGCCTTGCGCCATGGCCCAGGCACAGGCGATCGACACCGCCCCGAAAGTTTCGATGATATCGCGCGATACGCCCAGCGCCTGCTGCTTGGCCTCGTTCGAATAAGTCACATAACCGCGATCGAGCACATCGGACGAACCGGCGATTTCGGTCAACGCGGCTGAAACCAGCCCGCCGGTGCAGCTTTCAGCCAGCGCCACGGTGCGGCCCGCAGCGCGGTTTTCCGCAATCACGCGGGCGGCCAGTTCGGCAAGATCGTGGGGAAGCAGGCTCAACGGGAAAATCCCTCAATTGCGAATCGCGCCGAGCGCCTTGGTCCGCTTTTCAGGGAAAATCCAGCGTTAGTGCGAGGCCCGGCAATCAGCGGTGCAGCAAGGTTGCCACCGCTTGCGCGGCGATGCCTTCGGAACGTCCTGTAAAACCAAGGCGTTCGGTCGTTGTCGCCTTTACGCTGACAGCGGTAACGTCGGCATCGAGCAGCGTGGCCAAGCGTTCCCGCATTGCCTGCCGGTGGGGACCGATCTTCGGGGCTTCGCAAATGATTGTCAGATCGACATTGCCGATGCGATAGCCCGCAGCATCGGCCAGCGCGATTGCATAGGTTAAAAACCGGTCTGACGAGGCACCTTTCCATTGCGGGTCCGATGGGGGAAAGTGGCTGCCGATATCGCCTTCGCCCAGCGCGCCCAGAATGGCATCGACCAGCGCATGGATCGCCACGTCGGCATCGGAATGGCCGGCCAACCCGCGCGGGTGATCGATCTTGACCCCGCACAGCCACAGTTCCTCACCATCGGCCAGCCGGTGCACGTCATAACCGCTGCCAACCCGCATCGGTGGCAGATCGACGGCAAAATCACTGGCATATGTCAGCTTGTGCAAGGCTTCATCTCCATCGACCAGCGCCACGCCAAGTCCGGCGGCCTGCGCCACTTGCGCATCATCGCCCGCCGTGGCCGGCCCAGCCCAAGCGCGATGTGCGGCAAGGATATCGGCAAACCGGAAGGCTTGCGGGGTTTGCACCCGGCGCAAGGCTTCGCGCAGGGCCGGGGCCCCCATCACCGCGCCAGCCGCGTGCACCAGGCTATCAACCACGGGCAGCACCGGGATCGCCGCGGGGTGCTGTTCCAGCGCGGTTAGTAACCGGTCGATCACGGCGCAGGGCAGGGTGGGCCGGGCCGCATCGTGGATCAGCACCGCCGCCGGGGGCACCGGGGCCAAGGCTTCAAGCGCCAATCGAACCGATTGCTGGCGGGTTTCGCCACCGATCACCAACCACACGCCGGCGATACCATCCAGCGCAGCTTGCGCAGCGGATTCCGTCCCGGCCGGGATTGCCACGACGATCGGGCTGATGCCCGCGGCAACCAACGTTTCGGCCGAATGGCGCACCACCGGTTTGCCGCGCCAGCGCGCGAATTGCTTGGGCAAAGGCTGGCCCGCGCGCAGACCTTGCCCGGCGGCAACGATCACCGCAGCAGTGGTGGCAGGAACGAAGGCAGGCTGGTTCATTACCAGTGCGGGTAAAGCCTTGCCGTCCGCTCGGCAATTCCCTATGTGCTGCCCAAATTTTAGGCACCCCGTATGACCGCGCTTCCCACCCCGCCGCAACTGTCGCCGATCATGGTTGGCCCGGTGCAGATCGACTGCCCGGTGATCCTTGCGCCGATGACCGGCGTAACCGACCTGCCGTTTCGCCGGCTGGTGCGGCGGTTCGGTTCAGGCCTGAACGTAACCGAGATGATCGCCAGCCCGGCCGCGATCCGCGAAACCCGCCAATCGGTTCAGAAAGCGGCGTGGGATCCGGCGGAAGAACCCGTATCGATGCAACTGGTCGGCTGCGATCCCCACCAGATGGGCGAAGCGGCCAAGCTTTCCGAAGATCGCGGCGCGGCGATCATCGATATCAACATGGGCTGTCCGGTGCGCAAGATCGTCAACGGCGATGCCGGATCAGCCCTGATGCGCGATCTGCCGCTGGCGACGAAGCTGATCGAAGCCACCGTCAAAGCGGTGAAAGTGCCCGTTACCGTCAAGATGCGGATGGGATGGTGCCACGATAGCCTGAACGCACCGGAACTGGCCCGCATTGCCGAAGACCTTGGCGCCAAGCTGGTGACCGTCCACGGGCGGACCCGTAACCAATTGTACAAAGGCTCGGCCGATTGGGCGTTCGTGCAGCAGGTGAAGGATGCGGTATCGATCCCGGTGATCGTCAACGGCGATATCTGCGGGATCGATGATGCTGCCAAAGCGCTCGAACAATCGGGCGCGGACGGGCTGATGATCGGGCGCGGAGCCTATGGCAAGCCGTGGCTGCTGGCGCAGGTGATGCACTGGCTGAAGACCGGGCAGGAACTGGCCGATCCGACACTGGCCCAGCAGCTTGACCTGATCCTTGAGCATTACCAGTGGATGCTGGACCTCTACGGTGAAGATACCGGGGTGAAGATGGCCCGCAAGCATCTGGGCTGGTACACCCGCGGACTGCATGGTTCGGCCACGTTCCGCAACATGGTGAACTTTGTCGATGATCCTGCCGCCGTGATGCAGCACTTGCGCGATTTTTATGCCCCGATCCTTGAGCGGGAGGCCGCTTGACCACCCAGCAACACGCCCAGCGCCAGCTTTCCAGCCTGTCGCTGGCGGTGGTGCTGCTGGCACCGGGGCAGCGGATCGCGGCTGCCAACCCGGCGGCGGAGCAGTTTCTGGGACAAAGTTTGCGCCGCCTGTCGGATCGCCCGCTGGCGCAACTGATGGCGTTTGACGAACCCCGCTTGGCTGAACGGCTTACCGATCCTGATGCCCAGGTTTCGGCGCGTGCCACCGGCGTCCATGTGCAAGGGCAGGGACCGCGCCGCGTTGATGTGACGATTTCTCCCGTAATCGACCAACCCGGCTGGCAGGTCTTGTCGCTGCACGATATCAGCAGCGCCGAAGCGATCAGCCCCAGCCCGACCGCGCGGGATGACAGCGTGCTGCGCGCGCCGGAAATTCTGGCGCACGAAATCAAGAACCCGCTGGCCGGGATTCGCGGGGCAGCCCAGTTGCTGGGGCGTAAACTGGATGGCAGCGATCTGGCCCTGACCGGGTTGATCGCGGACGAAGTGGACCGGATCGCCAAGCTGATCGACCAGATGCAATCGCTGACCCAGCGGATCGCGCCAGAACTTGCCCCCTGCAACTTGCACGAAGCGATCCGCCGCGGCCGCGCGGTGATCGAAGCGGGTGGCAAGGCTCCGCTGATCACGGAAGAATTCGATCCCTCGCTGCCGCCGGTGCTGGGGAACGTCGATGCGCTGGTGCAGGTGGTGATCAACCTGCTGGCCAACGCGGCCGATGCCTGCCGGACAATGCCCGATCCGCAAATCGTTATCCGCACCCGTTTTGCCAGCGGGCTGCAATTGCACCGCGGGGTGGATGGGAAACCGGTGCGGCTGCCAATTGAACTGCGCATTTCAGACAACGGCGGGGGGATCGATCCGGCGATGCGCGAACACGTGTTCGAACCATTCGTGACCACCAAGAAAAGCGGGCAAGGGCTGGGGCTGGCGCTGGTGCGACGGCTGGTGCGCGACATGAACGGGCGGATCGGGCACGACCGCGATGAAACCGGCGGGATCACCCATTTCCGGGTCCACCTGCCAATGGCCAGCGAACGCGGCCCAAAACCCGACAAGGAACCTGCATGAGCGTGCTGCTGGTCGAAGATGACGAATCGATCGCGATCGTGATCACCGCGGCGCTGGAAGCCGAAGGGTTCGCCGTGCGCCGCTGCGATAGCATCGCCGAACGCGATCGCTTGCTGGCGGCCGGGGCTTATGAAGCGCTGGTCACCGACGTGATGCTAACCGATGGGGATGGCATTGAAACGATCGGCACGGTGCGCGCTTTGGCCCCGGAAATGCCGATCATCATCCTTTCGGCGCAAAACACGCTCGATACCGCGGTGCGAGCCAGCGATACCGGCGCGTTTGAATATTTTCCCAAGCCATTCGATATCGATGAACTGGCCCGAACCGTGCGGCAGGCCGTTGGCGCGGCCGCGGCACGCAGCGAAGCCGATGAAGACGCCCCGGTGGCGGGTTTGCCGCTGGTCGGCCGCAGCGCTGCGATGCAGGCGGTTTACCGGATGATCACGCGGGTGCTGCGCAACGATCTGACCGTGCTGGTGCTGGGCGAGAGCGGAACCGGCAAGGAACTGGTCGCCGAAGCGATCCACCAGCTTGGCCACCGCAAGGATGGCCCGTTCGTGGCGGTAAACACCGCGGCCATTCCGGGCGAATTGATCGAAAGCGAACTGTTCGGCCATGAAAAAGGCGCGTTTACCGGCGCGGTGGCCCGGCATGCCGGCAAGTTTGAACAAGCTGATGGCGGCACGCTGTTTCTGGATGAAATCGGCGATATGCCAATGCAGGCGCAGACCCGCCTGCTGCGCGCCCTGCAATCGGGCAGTGTGCGCCGGGTTGGCGGGCGCGAAGAGGTGAAGGTCAATGTCCGGATCATCGCCGCGACGAACAAAGACCTTGAACCGATGATCGCCGCTGGGCTGTTTCGCGAAGACTTGTATTACCGGCTCAACGTGGTGCCGATCACGCTTCCGCCACTGCGCGAACGCGCGGATGATATTCCCGCACTGGCCCGGCATTTTCTGCAACTGGCCGCGGGCGAAGGCCTGCCACGCCATCAGTTGGCCGATGCCGCCGCCACGCAATTGGCGCGCCAACCGTGGCGCGGCAACGTGCGCGAATTGCGGAACTTCATTTTCCGGCTGGCCCTGTTGGCGCGCGAAGACCTGATCGATGCCGACGCGCTGGCCCCGGTTCTGGCCCAGCAGGCCGTGCGGACAGGCGGCGATGCGGATGATACCAACCTCAACCATGCAGTAAGCCACTGGCTAGCTGTCAATCGGCCAGCGGCTGGCGCGGTTTACGATCAGGCTTTGGCCGCATTTGAACGGCCGCTGTTTATCGAAATCCTGCGCGAAACTGCTGGGAATCAGCTACGCGCGGCGCAATTGCTGGGGATCAACCGCAACACCTTGCGCAAGCGCCTGCACGAACTGGCGATTGATCCGGCCGAAGTGTTGCGGACAATTTAGGCGGGATAACCCCGGAAACGGCTTGCACGGCTGCAACAGTGGTGTTGTAACCATGCAACGATGGAATCGCATCCCAACAAGCGTTGGCCACGCTGGTGGCGTCAGGTCCAGCTTGGTGCGCGCCGGGCGAACTTCTTCGCGCTGATGGAAGTCACCTCGGTTGTCGTGTTCGCATTGATGACGCTGGTCACGTGGATCGCGCTGACCAATCAGGCCAACAGCAAACAACTGCTCCCCACCGATCTGACCGCCACGCTACTGGTCGGCACGCTGGTTCCGGCAATGGCGATCCTGGTGCTGCTGGGGCGGCGGATCGCCTTGCAACGCGCCGCTGAAGCGGCAGGTGGGGGCGGGCAATTGCACGTCCGGTTGGTGTTCCTGTTTTCCCTGATTTCAGCGGTTCCGACCCTGCTGGTCGTGGTGTTCGCGTCGTGGCTGTTCCAATCCGGGGTGGAATTCTGGTTTTCCGACAATTCCCGCGGGTTGCTGGAAAACGCGAACAAGCTGGCGCGCGGCTATTACGAACAGACCCAGCGCGACATGGAATATGAATCGCTGGCGATGGCCGCCGATTTGCGGGACGAACTGGCGCAAGTGCCAATGGCCAGTTCGGATTTTCAGGATTACTATTTGTACCAGGTCCTGCACCGCAAGATCAACGAATCCACCATCCTTCAAAAAGGCGCCGATGGGCAGTTGCACAAAGCCGCGTTCACCCGCGGCGAAGCGCCCTTATCGGAAATTTCGGGCGATGCGATGCGGCAGCTTGATCAGGGCACCGAAATCGTCGTCAGCTCCGCTGGGAACAGTATTCAGGCCGTTACCCCGATCGATCGGCGGGTCGGGATCTACCTGTTCACGGCCCGCAAATCGGATCTGCTATCGGGCGGTTATGCGCAGAATATCGTGCGCGCCTATGATGAGCTGACCCGGCGGGCGCGGATCCTGCAACTGCGCTTCAACGTGGGGCTGTTCATCGTCAGCCTTGCGTTGGTTGGGTTGGCAGTATGGTTCGGGCTGCGGTTCGCCGACCGGCAGGTCAAACCGCTTTACGAACTGGTGGCTGCCGCCCGCGAAGTGGGGGCGGGGAACTTTTCGATGCGGGTTGAAGGGCGGACCGGGGCCGATGAAATCGGGCTGCTGAACCGCGCGTTCAACCGCATGACCCAGCAGCTTGAACGTCAGACGCAGGCGCTGGTTGGTGCGAACCAGCAGATCGAGGAACGCCGGGCGTTTATCGAAACCGTGCTGGAATCGGTCACCGCGGGGATCCTTTCAACCGGCGAGGACGGAACGATCCGCCTGATGAATTCATCGGCGATGAAACTGTTGCTCGACAAAGATGCGCCAACCCCGATCGGCCAGCCGCTTGCCGAAGTCCTGCCGCAACTGGTGGCGATTGCCGAAAGCGGCCGTGATGCGGGGGTAATCCAGTACAACCGCGGCAACGATCTGCTGACGCTGGCCGTAAAATGCACGGCCGCCGCCGCCGGGCAGGTGATCACGTTCGAGGACATTACCCGGCAATTGCTGGATCAGCGACAGGCGGCATGGTCGGATGTGGCGCGGCGCATTGCCCATGAAATCAAGAATCCGCTAACCCCGATCCAATTGGCAACCGAACGGCTCAACCGCCGGTATCGCAAGCTCATCACCGCCGATGCCGAACTGTTCGATGAACTAACCGGCACGATCATCCGGCAGGTTGGCGATCTGCGGCGGATGGTTGATGAATTTTCATCGTTTGCGCGCTTGCCCAAGCCGGTGTTTCGCGGTGAAGATCCGGTTGATTTGGCCCGGCAGGCGCTGTTTCTGCAAGAAGTGTCCCGCCCGGACATCAATTTCAGCTTCGTGGCCGATGCCAAGGCTGGGACGATCGCCTGCGACCGGCACCAGTTCGGGCAGGCGATGACCAACGTGATCAAGAACGCGGTCGAGGCCGTTGAAGCCCGCCAGAAACAGGCTGACAGCGATTATCGCGGCCGGATCGCGGTAACGCTGCGCCGGGGCGATGCGGATATCGTGATCACCGTGGCCGATAACGGGATCGGTTTGCCGCAAGACCGGGAACGGATTGTCGAACCGTACGTTACGACCCGCGAAAAAGGCACCGGCCTTGGCCTCGCGATCGTCAACAAGATCGTCGAGGAACACGGCGGCGAGATGACCTTTTCCGCCGGCGATCCCGACGGCACCATCGTTACCATGCGCTTTGCGCGCGATCCCGTGGCGGCCAGCACCGCCGCGGCCGAAGCTTGAACCGAGGAAGATTGAATGGCGCTCGATATCCTGATCGTCGATGACGAACGCGACATCCGTGAGCTCGTTGCCGGCGTGCTGAGCGACGAAGGCTACGAATGCCGGACCGCGGGCGACAGCACCAGCGCGCTGGATATGATCGACCAGCGCCGGCCCAGTCTGGTGCTGCTTGACGTATGGCTGCACGGCAGCCCGATGGACGGGCTGGAAGTGCTCGATGCCATCAAGACCCGGGAACCGGAACTGCCGGTGATCATCTTTTCCGGCCATGGCAATATCGATACCGCCGTGTCTGCGATTGCCCGCGGGGCGATGGACTTCATCGAAAAACCGTTCGAAGCCGAACGGCTGCTGCATCTGGTGGCGCGGGCCACCGAAACCGAACGTCTGCGCCGCGAAAATGCTCGGCTGCGCGAAGGGTTCGTGATCGCGGATGAATTCACCGGCAACAGTTCGGCGATCAACACCGTGCGCGCCACGCTGAAGCGCGTTGCCAATACCGGCAGCCGCCTGTTGATTTCCGGGCCGGCCGGGGCGGGCAAGGAAGTGGCCGCGCGGTTGCTGCACAGCTGGAGCCCGCGGGCCGCCAACGCGTTCGTCACCGTTAATTCCGCCCGGATCACCCCTGAACGGTTCGAACAGGAACTGTTTGGCGAAGAACAAGACGGCAAGCTGGTGCGTGCCGGTCTGCTGGAAACGGCAGATGGCGGCACGCTGTATCTGGATGAAGTGGCCGATATGCCGCTGTCCACGCAGGCCCGGATCTTGCGGGTGCTGACCGAACAGGCGTTTGTTCGGGTGGGCGGACACCGGCAAATCCGGGTCGACGTGCGGGTCGTTTCATCAACCGCGCGCGACCTTGAAAAGGAAATCGCCGAACGCCGCTTTCGCGAAGATTTGTTCTACCGGCTTAACGTGGTGCCGGTGAACATCCCCCCCTTGGCCGACCGGCGCGAGGATATCCCGGCGCTGGTCGATCACTTCTTTGCGCGTTTCGCCGCCGATCAGGGCGTGTCTGCACCCGCCGTCAGCATGGAAGCGATGGCCGCGCTGCAAAGTTATGAATGGCCGGGCAACGTGCGCCAACTGCGCAATGTGGTGGAACGCACGATCATTCTGACCCCGCGCGATCAGCTTGAACGGATCGATGCCGAAATGCTGCCGGGCGAAGTGATGGCTGATCGGATCAGCGGCGATACCGGGATGCCCGCCTTGATGGGCGTGCCGCTGCGCGAAGCCCGAGAAAACTTTGAACGCGAATATTTGCGGGTGCAGATCCGGCGCTTTTCCGGGAACATTTCGCGCACGGCAGCGTTCATCGGGATGGAACGTTCGGCCTTGCACCGCAAGCTCAAGCTGCTGGGCATGGGTGAACGCCGCGATGACGAGGAGGGCGGAGACGAAGACTTGGGCGATTGATCCGGCCCGCAACGAACAAGTTGTTCTGCGGCCCACTTGGCGATACAATCGCGGCAATAATTTCCGGTGGTGTCACTTGGCATCGCCAGATTGCGGACCACGGCAGTGGCCGCCAACAAGAAGGAGAAGCCAATGCCCTCGACCACGGAATCGCGCACGCTGTCCGCGCGCCCACGCCCTCCCAAACCGGAAGCCGAACCCGCAGCGCCCGCGCTGGCCCCGTTGACCGGGGCCAAGGGGCAGAACCTCCAGGACCAGTTCCTGAACTTGCTGCGCAAGCACAAAGTCCCGGTCACGATGTTCCTGGTCAAAGGGGTGAAGCTGCAGGGCATCGTCACCTGGTTTGACAACTTCTCAATCCTGCTACGCCGTGATGGGCAATCGCAGCTGGTATATAAGCACGCGATTTCAACGATCATGCCCAGCCAACCGATCGATGCCGAACAGTTCGGCAGCGTTGGGGAAGGGGGCAAGAAGGTCCGCTTGCTGCAGGATGTGTTCCTGTCGAGCGTGCGGCAATCGGGCGTGCAGGTCACCATGTTCCTGGTCAATGGGGTGATGCTGCAAGGCCGCGTGGCCGCTTATGACTTGTTCTGCATGCTGCTGGAACGCGAAGGCTACGTCCAACTGGCCTATAAGCACGCAGTATCGACCATTCAGCCGCTCGGCCCGGTCGACCTGACCGGCGATGGCTGGGACGGCGAAGAAAGCGACGACGCCTGAGCATCACCTTTGGCGACGAGCTGGAAGGCGAAGTAACCCGCGGGGCACGGGCCGTGGTCGTCTATCCCGAATTTCGGGGCAGGGGATCGACCGGCACCGACACCGCGGCGCGCCTTGAAGAAGCCAAAGGCCTGGCGCTGGCGATCGGGTTGATCGTTGCCGATGCCTTTGCGATCCCGATCCGCGAAGCCCGCGCCGGCACGCTGTTCGGCGAAGGCCAGATCCAGAACATCGATGTGGCGTGCAACCTTGGCGAAGCCGAACTGGTGATCGTCGACGGATCGCTTTCGGCCATCCAGCAGCGCAATCTTGAAGAAAAGCTCAAGCGCAAGGTGATCGACCGGACCGGGTTGATCCTCGAAATTTTCGGCGAACGGGCGGCCACTGCGGAAGGGCGGTTGCAGGTCGAACTGGCGCACCTTGATTATCAGGCGGGGCGGCTGGTGCGCAGTTGGACCCACCTTGAACGCCAGCGCGGCGGCTTTGGGTTCCTCGGCGGGCCAGGCGAAACCCAGATCGAAGCCGACCGCCGCCTGATCCGCGATCGCATGGCGAAGCTGCGGCGCGAACTGGATCAGGTGCGCCGCACCCGCGGACTGCATCGCAGCCGCCGCGAAAAGGCCCCGTGGCCGGTGATTGCGCTGGTCGGCTATACCAACGCCGGCAAATCCACCTTGTTCAATCGGCTGACCGGGGCGGGGGTGATGGCGCAGGACTTGCTCTTCGCCACGCTGGACCCAACGATGCGGCGCATTCGCCTGCCGGGCGTGGACAAGGCAATCCTGTCGGATACGGTGGGGTTCATTTCCGATCTGCCAACGCAGCTTATCGCTGCGTTCCGGGCAACGCTGGAAGAAGTGACGGCGGCCGATGTAATCGTCCACGTGCGCGATATCGCCAATCCCGATACGCAAGCGCAAAAGCAGCAAGTACTCGACGTGCTGGCCGACCTTGGCTTGACCGAGGAAGATGGCGATACGCCGCGCGTCCCGATTGTTGAAGCATGGAACAAGTGGGACTTGCTTGATCCAGCACACGTCGCCGAATTGCTGGATCAGATCGCTGCGCGCGATGATCACGGCGTGGTCCCGGTTTCTGCGTTGACTGGGGAAGGCTGCGAAGCACTGCTGGAAACCGTCGGGAAATTACTGACGGCGGGGGCCGCAGTGCACACCTTCGTCCTGCCGCTCAGCGATGGGCAGTGGCTGGCATGGCTGCATGCACACGGCGAAATGCTGGACGAAGCCGATGCGGGCGAAGACGAACGCGGCCCGTTGCGGCGGCTGTCGGTCCGGCTTGATCCGCGCGAACTAGGCCGGTTTACCCGCCTCTGATACTTTCACCGCGCGCCACAGTGCTTCCTGCTGATCAAGCGAAAGTGCTGCAAAGGTTTGATCACTGGCTGTAGCAAGCTGTTCCATCGCGCGGAACCGCCGTTCGAACTTGGCATTGGCTGCGCGCAAGGCCTCTTCCGGGGCGATCCCGTGGGCCCGCACCAGATTTACCGCGGCAAACAGCAGATCGCCGGCCTCGTCCAATCGTTCTGCATCCGTTCCGGCTTGTTCCAGTTCGGTGATTTCTTCGCTGACTTTGGCTTTCGGGCCAGCAGGATCAGGCCAATCGAACCCGTGCCTTGCAGCGCGCTTTTGCAGCTTTTCGGCCCGCATCAACGCTGGCAGGGCCAGTGCCACGCCGTCCATCGCGCTGGTTGCGCCCTTGGCGGCCCGTTCGGCGGCTTTCTGGTTTTCCCACCGTTGATCGCGCGATTGGCCAAGATCTGGCGCATCGCCAAACACGTGCGGATGGCGGGATTCCATTTTCATGCTGATCGCATCGGCCACCGCGGCAAAATCGAACAGGCCGGCTTCTTCGGCGATCCGGGCATGGAACACCACCTGCAGCAACATGTCGCCAAGTTCGTCGAGCAACGCCGCCATATCATCGCGCGCAATCGCATCGGCCACTTCGTAGGCTTCTTCGATCGTATAGGGCGCGATCGTGGCGAACGTCTGTGCCTGATCCCATTCGCAACCGCGCTGCGGATCACGCAACCGCGCCATGATCGCCAGCAAACGCTGGAGAGAAGTGGCTGAGGCTGAAGATGTGGCTGAAGATGAAGCTGGGGTCATGATCCGGCTCGTTAAGAATGATAATATATATTATGTTAAATATAGCATGAATGAATTACAGCATTTGCAACGGAAACTTGCTGAAAATGACTGTCAAACCTGCAATTACGAGCACCCACGCCGCAATCATCCACAGCCAGCGCCGAACGGGCACCTGCCGCGCCAGCAACGACCGCACCACCAGCGCAAGGAACGTCGCCAGCACGATCACAGTGGCCAAGGCGTTCCCGCTCATAATTCAACCACCATGCCGTCAAAGCCCACCGCCACGTGCGCCGGCACTTCGCCAGATAGCGTGGCATAGTCGAGCGACTTGTCGAGATGCGTCAGCACCGCACGGTTGGCGCGCGTTGCCTCGATCAGCTCCAGCGCCATGCCCAGATGTGCATGGGTCGGATGGGGTTCACGCCGCAGGCAATCGCTGACCAGCAGATCGACGCCATGAAACAGTTCCACCATTTCACGCGTTATTTCACTGAAATCAGTGGCATAGCCAACCGACTTTCCATCGCAGTCAAAGCGAAATGCGGTGCTTTGCGCCGGGCCGTGCGGCATCTGGCAGGCTGCCACGCCAAAGCCGGCGCACATCCGCAGCCGTTCCAGCGTTTCAAGGTTCATGATCGTCGGGTAACCGAACTGGCCGGCAAACACATAGCCGAACCGCTGCCGCAGCCGCCGCGCGGTTTCATCCGCGGCATAACCGGGGATCGGCCCGGCCCGGCCATAGCGCATGACACGCATATCATCGATTCCGTGGGCGTGATCGGCGTGATCATGGGTCCAGAACACCGCATCAACCTTGTCGATCGTATTGCTCAGCAACTGTTGGCGCAGATCGGTGGACGTATCGACCAGCAAGCGCGCACCGGCCGCACTTTCGACCATGACCGAGGCCCGCGTGCGGCGGTTCTTGGGTTCCTGCGGATCACACAGCCCCCAATCGTTGCCGATCCGCGGCACCCCGGTTGACGTTCCGCAGCCAAGAATGACCAGTTTCACAGCCCGGCCTTGGTGAACAAGTTGCGGAAATTGCGGGTCGTGGTTTCGGCCAGTTGCTCCACCGAAATTCCGCGCAAATCAGCAACAAACCGCGCCGTATCCACCACGAACGCAGGTTCGCACACTTGCCCACGGTGCGGCACCGGCGCCAGAAACGGGGCATCGGTTTCCACCAGCAGCCGATCTTCAGGTAATTGTGCGACTATGGCTTGCAAGTCTCTGGCATTTTTGAAAGTTACGATCCCGGAAATCGAAATCGTCAGCCCCAGATCAAGCATCTCCCGGCCAAATTCGGCCGATGCGGTAAAACAATGGATCAGCGCGGGAAAAGCTCCCTGCTCCAACTCCTCGCGCAGGATCGCCGCAGTATCGGCTTCGGCCTCGCGGGTGTGGATGATCAGCGGCAGGCCGGTGGTGCGGGCAACCGCAATGTGCCGCCGGAACAACGCCTGTTGCATAGCCCGGTCGGAATGATCGTAATAATAATCCAGCCCGGTTTCCCCGATCGCGATCACCCGCGGATGGGCGGTGGCGGCCAGCAACGCGGCTTCGCCCAGATCGGCGTGGTCATCGGCTTCGTGCGGATGAATCCCCACGCTGGCCCAGACATCTGGTTCGCGGTCTGCTGTGGCGATCACCTGACCCCATTCGCGCTGCCGGGTGGAAATCGACAGGAAGCCCCCCACCCCGGCCGCGCGGGCCCGCGCCAATACGCCGGACTGATCATCAACCAGCCCTTTGTATTCCAGGTGGCAGTGGGAATCGATCAGCATCAGGCGGCATCTTCCGCCGGCAGTTCAAGCCGCGGGAACACGCCGACCGGCTGTGCCAGCACAAACCCGCTGGCCACCAGTTCAGCCAGCCAGGTGGGATTATCGAGCGCCGCGAAATCGCGCGCGCCTGCGGCAATCCCCATCTGATCAAGCAGCTTGTCCGCCGAAGCCGGCACCACCGGGCGCACCGCAATCGCCAGACTGCGAACACAGCGCAGCAGCACCATCAACACCGCCGCCATCCGGTCTGGATCGGTCTTGCGCAATGCCCACGGAGCCTGATCGTCAACGTATTGGTTGCAGGCGAACACCGCCCGCATCCAGCATTCCAAACCATCGCTGAAAGCCAGTTCGCCAAACCGCGCAACCATTGCGGCCACTTGGGTTTCCACTTCGCCAAGCAAAGCCTGATCGGCCTCGCTTGGCGGCAAATCGGCGCGCAACTGCCCATCAAGGTTCTTGAAGATCATCGATAGCGAGCGCTGCGCCAAGTTGCCGAAACTGTTGGCCAATTCAGCATTGGTGCGCGTAACGATCGCTTCGGGCGAATAACTGCCATCCTGCCCGAAGGCGACTTCGCGCATCAGGAAATAGCGCACGGCATCCACGCCAAACCGTTCTGCCAGCGCCATCGGATCGGTAACATTGCCCAGCGATTTGGATTCTTTCTGCCCGCGATTGAGCAGGAACCCGTGGCTAAACACGTGGCGCGGCAGATCGATCCCCGCGCTCCACAGGAACGCCGGCCAATAGATCGTGTGAAAGCGCGTGATGTCCTTGCCAATCAAGTGCAGGTTGGCCGGCCAATACTTTGCAAAATCACCACTTTCATCTGGAAAGCCAAGCCCGGTCAAATAATTGGTCAGGGCATCGACCCACACGTACATGACGTGGCCATCGCTACCCGGAACCTTGACTCCCCAATCAAAACTGGTGCGCGATACCGAAAGATCGCGCAGTCCGCCTTCGACGAACCGGGTCACTTCGTTGCGGCGGCTTTCCGGGCGGATGAAATCGGGCTGATCCCGATATAGCGCCAGCAATCGATCCGCATATTTTGACAGGCGGAAAAACCAGCTTTCCTCAACAGTCCATTCTACCGGCGTGCCTTGCGGGGAAAGCTTTTCCCCGCCCTCGCCTGCCGTCAGTTCGCTTTCATCGTAATAGGCTTCGTCGCGGATCGAATACCAGCCTTCGTAGCGATCAAGGTAGAGATCGCCGCTGGCCTCCATCCGCCGCCACAGTTCCTGGCTGGCAGCATGGTGGCGTGTTTCCGATGTGCGCATGAACACATCATATGAAACATTTAAACCATCACACATATCAATGAAATGTTGTGACATTTCATCAGCAAGCTGCGCTGGAGCAAGCCCCAGGTCACGCGCCTTTTGGGCCATTTTCAGGCCGTGTTCGTCTGTCCCAGTCTGGAACCGCACATCACGCCCCGATTGGCGCTGGAACCGGGCAATGACATCGGCGGCGATCGCTTCATAGGCGTGGCCAATGTGCGGTTTACCGTTGGGATAGCTGATCGCGGTGGTGATATAGAACGGTTCGGCCATGGCCGGTGCTGGTCTTTCAAGAAGGGTCAGGATGACGCCTCTCTAGGCATCGCGAGCGAGGCCAGCAAGGCTCCGATTTCCATGACGACAAGGGCCGCATCGAAGTTGTAGCTCGGCAACTGCGCCGCTAGCCGCACCAATTCGCCGTGAACCGCGATAATCTGGGCCTGGCGCGCGCGCGATCCCCCGCGCAATTGCGCGGCGACAACCGACCGGGCCAGGTCGACCGTCGCCTGTTGGCGCTCACGATCCGGCCGAGCGCCGATTGCGGCCGCCAGCGCGCCGCGCAGTTCAAAATGATCATCGCCGTCGCGGATCAAACGCAGCATCAACTGGTGCAGGATGCCCAGATCTTGCGCCACGAATTCCAGCGCCGCGCCGGGCGATCCTTCGGCTGCAGCGATCGCCGCGCTGCGCGCCGCAGCATCGGCCTCTGGCGCGTGATCACCCAGCACACGGTCGATCACCGCATCCGGCAGCGGATCGAACCGCAGCACCCGGCAGCGCGAGCGGATCGTTGGCAAAAGGCGCCCGGGCTTGTGCGCAACCAGCAGAAAATACGTGCCCGCCGGTGGTTCTTCGAGGCTTTTCAGCAAGGCATTCGAGGCATTTTTCTCAAGATCATCGGCGGGATCGATAATGACCACCCGGCGGCTGCCAAGCGTGGGGCGCGTGGTCAAGCGGTGCTGCATGGCCCGAATTTCATCGATCGGGATCGACCGTTTGCGCCGGTAATCGCCCCCCTCCTCGCGTTTCTTGGCTTCATCCTTGTTCTCGGGCGGATGTTCAGGGATCAGGATATCGGGGTGGCGATCGGCCGGCAGTTGCGGGATGCCCGCTTCGGCAACCAGTTCGGCCGCCGCGGCCCGCGCGAACAGCCCTTTACCAACGCCTTTCGGGCCGGCCAGAATCCACGCGTGGTGCATCCGCGCCGATGCCATCGCGCTGCGCCATTCGCGCCATGCGGCGTCATGCCCGGCCAGATCGGTCATACGTCCGCCAGCAAGGGTTCAAGCGCCTGCAAAACGGCTGCGTGAACCGTATCGGCATCGCCATTGCCATCGATCCGGGCAAAGCGGCCGGGCTCTTCGCTGGCAAAGCGATCAAACGCTGCGGCAACGCGGGCATGATAGGCCGCATCGCGCCCGCCGATGCGGTCTGCCACATCGCCATCGCGCGCATGCGTGCGCCGCGCCGCCGTTTCAGCCGAAACGCCGATCAGCAACGTCAGATCCGGCAGCAGGCCGGCGCTGCCAACGCGGTGCAAGGCCAGCACGTCGGCATCTGAAAGCCCCCCTGCCCCGCCCTGATAGGCCCGGCTTGAATCGATGTAGCGATCGCAGATCACCCAGCGCCCGGCCGCGATCGCGGGGTTAATCAGCCGTTCGACATGATCTGAGCGTGCCGCGGCGAACAACAAGGCCTCGGCCCGCGGGTTCCAGCCATCGCCATTGGTATCCAGCAGCAGTGCGCGGATCGCTTCGGCACCCGGTGTGCCGCCGGGTTCGCGCGTCACGACGCAGCTTAACCCGCGGGCTTCGAGCGCCGCAGCCAGCTTGCGCGCCTGCGTGGACTTGCCCGCGCCTTCGCCGCCTTCAAATGCAATGAACTTGCCGCGCTTCATCTTACTATCCCGGCCCCATCGACCGGCTGCTCATGCACTGCCCGCCGGGCATTGTCGACCTGCGCCGCGGGGTTACGCCCAGCGCTTTCGCGCGATTTCATAGCGCGATGGCATCAGCCAGCACCCCAACCGATAATGCATAATAGTTCGAGCAATTGTATTGCAGGATCACCCGGTAATTGCCGGTTATCAGGTAGGCGCCAGTATTCGGCCCATCTGGTTCGAACAGCGCGGCCAGTGTCGTGTCGGCAATCGGCGCCTGCGGCTCCACGCCAAGCGAACGCCATTCGCTCACGCTGCGCCACTGCGAATGGCGCACGTGAACCCGTGCGCAATCCGGTGCGCGCAACCGTGAAACCAGCATGCTGCGATCAAGGCCAGCGGGAATGGTTGCCCGAACACCCCATGGTTCCCCGGGCCGCCAACCGGCATCGCGGAAGTAATTGGCGATCGATGCCAGCGTATCAGCCCGGCTGTGCCAGATATCGATATCGCCGTTGCCATCGCCATCCCGCGCCAAGCGCAGGTAAACACTGGGCAGGAATTGCGGGTTGCCCAGCGCACCGGCCCAACTGCCGGTCAACCGCTCCCGCGGGATGCCGCGATCGGCCATTTTCAGCACCGCCACGAATTCATCGCTGAACAAGGCGCGGCGGCGGCCTTCGTAAGCCAAAGTGGCCAGCGCCCGGGCCAGATCGAAGTCCCCTTTGTAGCGGCCATAGTTGGTTTCATGGCCCCAGATCGCGAGCACGATCTTTGCCGGCACGCCGTATTCCGCCTCAATCCGCGCCGCATCGCCGCCCAGTTCGCCCAGCAGCTTGCGCCCACCCGCAATCCGCGCCGGATCGACATGGGTGCGGATATAGCCCGAAATCGGCGGCGGCGTGCCGGGATCTGCCCCGGGCTGGCTGCGATCAAGCGCGATCACCCGCGAGTTCGGGGTCAGCCCGGATATCATCCGCTGGATCGTTGCTTCGCTCACCCCTTCGCTGCGCGCGCGCGCAGCCAGCAATTGCAGATAGCCCTGAAACGCGGGATCTTCACGGTTATCCTGCGCCGTCACCGCAGCCCCCGGCAACGCGCAGGCAAAAGCGGCCACTGCAACGGAAACCACGATTTTCAAACGGCGCAACCAATTCATCGACAAAGTTTCGCACAGCCACTGCACATTGAAAACCGCTAAGGGCGTGACAATCCGCAACGCAGTCGCTAGCCGCATCCCAACGGACAGGTGGCCGAGTGGTTTAAGGCAGCGGTCTTGAAAACCGCCGTGGGTGCAAGCTCACCGTGGGTTCGAATCCCACCCTGTCCGCCACTTCCCTCACTTTAGCTCGCCCGCACCGCCGCCGCCCGCACCGTGCGGCGGGACCAGCGCCGCCATCCGGTCCACAGTAGCAACGCCGGGATCAGTCCTGCAAAGGCAACCACCAACCGCCCCAGCAGGCCAAATGCCGATCCATCGTGCAGCGGGTGCAACCAGGCATTGACGATCCCCCCATTGCCGCTGCGCCGCACATCGTAACGCGCGATCACGCGGCTGCTTGCACCATCAACCCAGACATAGCTGTGCGGAAAGCGACGGCCGGGATCGCCCGGAACCTGCAACCGCAGTTGATATATCCGGCTGCCCTGCGGCGGGGTTTGGATCCACGCCAATCGCGCTTCGGGCAATGCCGCCAGCGCCGCGCGGATCGCGCCGGATGCCGTGCCGCAGGCCGCTGCGCACGCTGGTGCTGGCGTAATCCGGGGCATGGGCCGGATTAGCAGGCCGGTCCGCACTAGGGCGGCATCACTTTCCCGCGGCAATTCAAGCATGACCCCGCTCCCCGTCAGGATCAGCAGCACTGGCAAGCCAAGCAATCCGGCCAGTTTGTGCCAATCGCGCAAGCGGCGCTGCGGCGCGGCACCGCGCTTGAACCGCAGCGCCTTGGCCAGCGATCCTCGCGGCCACCACGCCCAGATCCCCGACGCCAGTAGCGCCAGCAGGCCAAACCCGGCCCAGCCCAGCACCCTGCCCCCACGCCCCCCAAGCAGCAGCCGGTAATGGAAATCATAGAGCATGGTTGCCGCATATTCGCCCCAGTAATCACGGCGCAGAACCCGCGATCCATCGCCTGACAGCCACACCATCATCGGCCGGAAATCATGCCCGGCGCGCTCAGGCGGGTGGTAATACCGGGCTGGGATAGCCCCGCCCGCCCCGTTGGCGTCCAACCGCCATGCACCGAGTTTGTCAGGATAGGCGGTGCGCAGCGTCTGCACCGCCCGGTCCCAATCCGGTGGCACCGCGCCCACCACGCTGATTTCTGGGTGCAACAGGGCGTCAAGCTCGGGATAGAATACCAGAAGCGATCCGCTCACCCCCAGCAGTGCGAACAGCCCGCCCAGCGTCAAACCGAGCCACAGATGGCCCGCGCGGACCATCCGGCGCAATCGCTGGCCGCCGCGCCGGATCACTGGCGTAACCGGATGCTGGCGGTAATGGTGCGCCGCGCGGCCGGGCTATGCAGCGTTTGCGCGCCATCCCACCAGACATATTCGGACGCTCTGTTACCGATATTGCGCACCGTCAGGCCCAGTTCCACCCCGGGTTTGATCTGCATCGTAGCCGCGGCATCAACCATGGCCAGCGCGCCCCAGCGCCCTTCGCTATTCGCGCTGGACAGGAAATAGGACGATTGGCCGCGAGCCGTCAGGGCAAGGGTCAGCCAGTTTGCCGGATGCCAATCCGCCCCGCCTGACCACAGCCACTGCGGCGTATGGTCGATCTGGTGGCCGGCATAACCCGGGCTGCCCGGCGGCGGAACAGCGATTACCGCCTGCTGCCACGCCAGCGCGCCCCACAGCGACCATTGCGGCGCAGGCATGATCCGCGCCTGCAGATCGATCCCGCGGCGATTGGTTGCCCCCACGTTTTCAAAATCGCCCAGCGGGTCGTTGAGCTTGCGCGCGATTTCACCAGTCGCGCGCTGCGTCCAATATGCCAGCCGGGCTTCGCCGATCCGGCCAAACTGAAGCTTGCCCCCCAGTTCCCATCCGGTGTTGCGTGACGGTGCCAGATCGACCTGCCGCGGCGGGATCAGGTAAGCGCCCGAACCCAGCCCGATCTGGAAGGTCTTGCCCCAGTTGGCATAAAGCGTCAGCGCATCGGCAGGGATCACCGCCACCGACAGTTTCGGCTGTGCGATCCGCCCATAGTGGTTGATCGGTGCAGTGGTGTGGTTCAGGCGGTTGTGAAACGCGCCGCCCACCCAATCGATCCGATACGCCGGGGTAATCCGAAGCCACTTGGCCGGTTCGACGATCGCCTGAACATAGACCCCGCCCACAGTCAGGTCGAACTGCTGGTCGCGGGTCTGGCTGGTCGGCACGCGCGCGGCTGTCAGCCAGCGGAGCGAGCGGTTATTCTGCCATTCCACCGTGCCACCCGCTTCGAGCATAGTTGGCAGGCCCGCCGGATCCCCATGCCAGTGCAGCGTGCTGGTCATGCCGGTGTGATCTTCTTCCGTCAGCCGCCGCTGCTGCGCCGCAGTGGCCGAAAACTTGACGTAGCGATCATCGCGCAGGCGATTGTGATACGCCATGCTGACCCAGTCGAGCCGATCCGAAAATGCCACATCGGCCGTCAGACCATATTGCGCGATCGTCCGGGTATCCCCATCCGCAGCATTATAAGCATTACTGGCCCGCGGCGTGGCCCGGCTATCGGCCAAAGTCAGGTAACCGGCTTCGTCTGCGTTGGCATCGTAATAGCGGGCGATCGCGCCGAGCTTTACGTCAGAGCCAAGCGTTACCGCCCATTTGCCCGACAGGCTCAGGCGTTTGCTCCGCCCGTGATCGCGAAACCCTGCGGTGTCCCGGTAGGCAAGCTGATAATTCTGGGTAATGGGGCCGCGCTCAAGACCGGCAGCCAGTTGGGCCTCATAGTTGGCATAGCTACCCGCCGCAGCGCGGGCATCAAGATACGTTCCCCCGCTGCGGGTCAGGATGTTCGCGCTGCCGGCAATCGCGTGCAGCCCAAAGCGCGGGTCCGCCGTGCCGCGGACCACTTCGATCCCGGCGATGTTCAAGGGGAACACCAGATCGATATAGGGCATGTTGCCATCGTTGCTATTCGCCGGGATCCCATCGATCAGCAGCTTCACCGCGTTGATCGTCCCCTCGCCGTTGAAACCGCGCAGCGAAAACTTGCCGCTGGTGGTGCCCTGATCGAAATTGGTCAGTTGCACCCCCGGCATCTGGCCGATCAGTTCATAGGCATTGCGAACATCGGCACGCTGCGCGATCGCGCCGCTTAGTCGGTCGATCGAAGTCAGGACTGTATTGGCCGAACCAGCCATGCCCCGCGCGGTGACGATGATTTCACCCACCGCGAAACTGGTGTCCACCGCAGGCTGCGGGTCTGCCGCGCGGGCCGGTGTCGCAATCGCAACCAACGCCAGCCCTGTAGCCAGCATGGCCCGGCGTGCGGGATGGGAAAACCGCGCGAAATCATGCGCGAAACGATGGTGAAAAGCGGCGCTATCCGCCGTAACTGTAAGGATCATGGTCAACCTGTTCACTGCAAGCACGCCCAAGCCGAGCCTGAGCGCCGATCAGCAGCGAACGTGTGTTGGCAATATCCGCTGCGCGAGTTTAGCGCAGCGCAGGCGGCGCCTGAGCGGGCGGCGGCGGGGCCGCAAGCCGGTGAACGGTAAACCTGGCCAGCGTTACGCCCAGCAACATTGGCACCGGGCTGAACGGTGCCGACAGCACTGGCACGGCAGCGCTGCCCAGCAGGCCCTGCCCTAGCCCGGCCGCAAAGCCGCAAAGTGCTTCGGCGGCATGCGGCTTGCCCGCCGGGGCTGGCTTGCCAAGATCGATGGTAACGCTTTTGCCGCCGGTTTCCGCACATAGTGTCACGGTCAAACCGGCGCTGGCGGCAGTGGGCATAAACCCGGTCGGCACCAGCACCCGCGTGGCGAGCGCCAGCAGCACCGCCAGCAGCACCGCCAGCATCAGCAGCGATCGGCCGACCTGTGATTGACGGATCCATGCGCTCATGGCGCGGCCTTACCCGATCGCTGGAAGGCTGTCACCTGCCTTACCGGCACAGCAGCAAAACGGGCGCAGGGTTACCCCCGCGCCCGCATGGTTGCAGCGATGCGCTTAGATCAGGCTGCTGCTGGCATCACCTTTCCAGCAATCCACTTCACCGCTTCAACGAACACGGCAAAGAAGATCCCGCCGCCGACCGTGGCAAGCGAGAGTTCCACCCAGTTAACCTTCAACTGGACCAGCGGCGCTGCCGCCACGGTGACGTAGAGCATGGTCGATGCATTGACGAACAGCGGCACTGCTTTGAGGATATCAAGGTAAAGCGCCACGATCAGCAGCACCAGCCCCACCAGCACCCCGGTGCCGCCATAATTGGTTGCGCCATACAGCAGCGCCCACGCCAGCCCGATCCCCACCAGCGCGCCGATCAGCGCCGCCGGTAGGCGTGCCAGCACCAGTTGTTCGACATTGGCCCAGTACCATAGCATCAAGAAGCCGCCGAACAACGAAACTTCGGATAGCAACCGCCCGCCAACAACCGCCCAGGCGACAATCGCAACCAACACGATCACCAGAATGCCAAGCCCGACCAAGGCCCCCGGCGGTGGCGGCGAATCCGGCGTAGTTTGAATAGAATTGCTCATTATCGGCTCCTCTCCCGCACGCTGTTGCAGCGTTGCCGTGACCGAGTAGAGCCGAAATAATCCAGCAACGCCAGCGCAAGTTTACCCCACGCCGTTAGTGGTCAAGCCCCAGAAATCCAAAAGTTCCTGCATCAAGCTTGAAACGGACCGAAGCATAGATCCCGCGGTCGGTGAATTGGGCGGCGGAAAAATCACGGTCACGATATCCGTCGATGTTGTAACCGATCAACAGCAATGCATCCTTCGCCGGGCTGATGCCGATTTGTGGGCCGAACGAAAAGCTGGTCGTACCATCGCTCAGATTGGCGCGGGCCGTACCCCGGCCGCCGAATTCGAAATGTGGCCCCACCCCATAGCGCGCATCCAGCCCGCTCAGCAGCGTGGTTCCGGAAACATCGTAATCCGCCACCCGATCGAGATTGCGGCGAAGCGCGGCAAACAGGCTAACTTCACTGCGTTGCACTGTTGCGCCGCCGGCCCGCGTGGTGGGCGTCCAATCCAGCGCCACCGATCCAATCATCCGGGTGGCCCGGGCATCGCCCGTCACCGCGAAGGCGCTGCCGCCCAGCGGCGCGGTTGCCGCGATCGGCGCGGCACTGGTCCGATCTGCCCGCAGTTCCAGTTTGCCCAGCAGCGCAAGGTCGGCCGAAGCCGGGCGATACGCCAGCACCAGCGCTCCGTTGACCACTCCGGTCGATCCACCGGCACCATCCGCGGTGCGGGTCCAGGTGAACGTGCCGCCCAGCATCGTCCCTTCGGCAAGCTGGCGGATCGCGCCCAGACGCAAGCCGCGGCTATCCCCCAGCGTGCTGTCGCGCCATTCGCCGCGCCCGGTCAGGTTCCAGCGCTCATCGTGCCAGCTGGCACCCAGCGTTGCCGCGGTAAAATCTTCGGCAACGGTGCCGCCAGCGCCGATCATCCCACCGCTGCTGGCCGGATGAGCGCGGTTGACCAGCGCGGCCGGGTTGATCGTGCCCAGCGTCCGGGTGCCATCGATCGTTGCGTCGATCGTCAGGTGCTGTGCCAGTTCGATCGACTGGGTTATCCCGGCGGCAGCGAATGCGTGGCTGCCGCGCTCGGCATCGGCCTGCTGGCCCAACCCGGTGGTGATCCGCGCACCCTGCCACAGGCTGGCATCGGCCCCCACGCGGATCGTGCGGCTGTGCAGCCGTGCCCCCTGCGCAATTTCATAGTTGCCCAGCAAGCGCACCGCCCGCCCCAATGCATAGCGTAGCGCCAACCGGTGCCGCGCGGGCAAATCGATCGCATCGGCGCCCCCCAAGGCCAGGCTGGATGTTGCCGAAAGTTCAAGCCGGTTATCCAGCGCGCGCCGCGTTACCCCGCCTTCCAGCGTGGTGGAGCCGGCCGCACTGCCATCGGCCAGTCGGTCTTGCATCGTCGCCACGCCGATCCGCAGATCGGTGTTTGGCGTGCGATAGAGCGCCCCCAGTTGCAGTGCGGTACGGTGGCTGGCATCGGTCAGCGCCGCATCGTCCCACGCGCTGGCGCTCAGCGACAGGGTTTCGTTCACCTGATACCGGCCATCAACGCCGAATTTGCGCCGCCCGCGTTCCGATCCGGCGGTTTGCCCCAGCCCGAAATCGGCATCGGCCATGCGGGCGTAAGCCAACAGGTCGATCCGCTCGGCGTGGCGCTCGGCTTCGACCAGCCAGGCGGACGTGGTTTCGCCAGCAGTGCTGCTTGCCCCGACTTCCGCCCGGAGTTCCGTTGCCTTGTCCAGTTTGGCCTGCAAGTCGAGCGCGCCAAGGTTGGTCCGGTTGGCGCCATTGGCGCTGGTATCGCTCACCGCGCTGGCGCCGATGCGCAGCGCGCCATGCCCCAGCGTGACATCGCCTCGCACCCCGGCGTTCAGATCGCCCCCACGGGCCGCTTCATCGAGTTCATAATCGATGACGATGAATTGCGGGTTGAGATCACCATCGCGGCTGAGCAGCGGTTCCTTGAACGTGATCGTGCCAGTCAGCAGGTCCAGGTCGTAATCGACAAACCGGATCAGCGCCCGGCGCGCAACGATCAGTTCCGAACGGAACCGATCACGCACTTCGATCGACACCACTTCGCTGCCCGGAATGATCGCCCGGTTCGAAAGCCGGTACGGACCGCTTACCCCGGCTCCCTGAAATTCATCATGCCGGTGACGCGATGCAATCCGCGCGGCAAAGCCGGCCGCATGCCAGCCGCCGCGGGATAGTTCGCCGCGCAGCCCGGTGGTCGCACGCACATACCGCGCCAACTGGGTCTGATCGAACCCGGCATCGAAATCACCGTAAAGTGCGTTCAAGCCTTTGCTATCGACCCGGGCATAAACCTTGGCCCGGCTTGCGGCATCGAACCGGCGGCTCGATCCATCGGCGAACACCGTGTAATAGGCCCGCGGATCGATCGCCCCCAGCAACGGCTGCTCGGCACGCTGCTTGGCGCTGTCATAGGCCAATGTCAGCAAAGTCGCGTTGGCCACGGGGCCTTTGGCATAGATCGCCACCCGGGCACGGCGCCCCAGATCGCTGTCCAGCGCGCCACCATGCTGCATTTCATCGGCAATATTGCGGGCACCCGCGGTGGCTTCGGCCAGCCCGACCACCGTCCACGGTTGCGCGCCCGGGACGATCCACGCATCGATTTGCTGGCGGCGGCGTTGCTGCCCATCGGCAAACCCGAACTCCATGTGCAGCTTGCCGCTGACCAGCGTCGGGGCCAGTTCGACATAGGCCACGCCATCATCACCCTTGACCAGCCAATGCGTCGTCTCGCGCCCTTGCCCGGTCAGCGCCCGCGCTTGTGCCCCGGCCACGGATTCCGCGCTTTCATAAGGGGCAGACAGGCTGAACTCGCCAGATAGCCCGGCATGAACCGGCCGGCCGGAACGATCACGCAGGCGCAGCGCCACCACCGGGCGGGTCCGGCCATCGGCAACCAGACGGCTCTGTTCCGGCAAAAATTCGATCTGCGCCGGCGTTGCGGCAAAATGCACGTCGCGGGTCAGGGTCTTGACCAGCGCACCGCGTTCGGTCCGGATCACCGCGGCAAGATGCGTTACTTCACCAGTCAGCGGAATGCCGCGCCACAGGCTGACCGCGAACGTCCCGCCGGGACCATTGCGCGCGCCATCAAACGCAACCTTGTCGACCGGTTTCCCATCACGCAGCAATTCCACCACTTCGGTCACGCGATGCCGGATCACCACGCGCACAGCCGGTGCGCGGGGGTTGTGATCGATGCTGGGAAACAGGAATTCGGTTGGCCCATCACCCAGCGCAAGCCAATCGGTATCGGCACCCGCCGCCGCACGCTGCGCCGCGGTTTCGGCCGCAGCGGCATCGTGCACCGGGTTTCCAGCCGCATCGCTGGGTGCCGGATTGCCGGTCGGCACTGCGGCAACGAAATTGGCCACCACCACTTGCCCGCCCTGCCCGGTCACGAAGCGCGAACTGGCGCTGCCGGCACTGCGGGTAGAGGCAGCGCAATCGACGAACTTGCCACCGTTCGGCAAAGTCATCGCCACCGCCTGCGCCACGTGGCTGCCGGGCATCAGGCCATCAAAATGGTAACGCCCAGTGGCATCGGTTACCGCATAACTGCCATCTTCCAGCACCACGCGAACCCCGGCAAGGCCGTGCGGTTGCGGTGCCGGACCTGTGCCAGCCGGATCAATTCCGCAGCCACCGGATACGACCTGCCCGACCAGCGTCATCCGTGCGGCCAGATCTTCGCGCTCGATCAGAACCGTGGCGCTCGCCGTGGCGGCCTGACCGCGTGCATCGATCGCGGTGGCAACGTTGCCGACTTGTCCGGCAGCGGCATCCGCGGCAATGGTCATGGCATAAGTAACCGTATGCGCCGCGCCCGGGGCAAAATCGCCAAGGCTGATCGCCAGTTCGCGCCCATCGGCGGCAACGGTCACGCCAGTTCCAGCCGATTTACCATCGATCCGCACACTATCAGTCCGCAGGCGCAGCGCAGTCCCCGGGCGGTCGATAAGCTGCACACCGCGCTGCTGACGCAGCGGATCGGGGTTGCGCACGGTTACCGTAAACAGCACCGTATCGCCAGGCAAAGCGCTTGGTCGCGAAGCCTTTTTGGCCACGTCCAGCGCCAGCGGCGGATGATCAACCGGAACGTCGACCCGCACCGGGGCCGGCCCCGAAAGCAGGAAGGCCTTGCCATATGATGCCGGAATAATGGTGAACGGCGCGCCATCAGGGCGGCGCAGGCCGGTCAACTGGGCGGGCACAACGTGCGATGGTGCGGCATAGGGGGCCGGCGGTTCGATCTGCAGCCGGTAACTGCCCACCGCCGCCAGCGGAAAGCGATATTCGCCCGGTTCCATCGGATGCGCCCGGCCAGCTGCATCGACGATCGGCATCCCGGCGATCACGCTGGATGGCCAAGCGGTAACCCCATCGTCATCGAACACTTTGGCCAGTTCGCCGGTCTGGGCGTTATACAGCGTCACCCGCGCGCCCGTTACCGGTGCGCCGGTTTCGCTATCGAACACGATACCAAACGGATCGGCCAGCACTTCGACTTCGGTCTTGGCAATTGGCGCGCTCGCCGGATCGAGGGCGATCTCGATTGCAATGTGTTCACCGGCAGCAACGCTCAGGCGGCAATCGCCGGCAACGAACTGCGCCGATGCACTACTGGTCGGGATCGCGCCAACGAAGACCCCGGTATCCGGGCCAGTTTCATAGATGCTGATCAGTTCGCGATCGCTGCCCGCAATCTGCAGAACCGAAGTCAGGCTATCCACCCCTGCCGCATTGCGATTGGCATTGGGCGCATTGATCCGGAAGACCAGGGCATCACCGACCCGCAGTGCGTTTGATTGTTCCAGCGAGGCGAGTTGGACCGGGCTGCTGCCCGCCGGGAATACGATTGGCTTGCCCCCGCACAGCGACGGGGAAAAGGGCACGGTTTCGCCAGAGTTGGGTTCAACCGCGTACGTTTCGATCTTGGCTGCCGGGGCCTGAACGGTGATTTCGACGGTATTGGAATTGGCCGAATAGGAAACCCCGCGATCAGCCCACAGCGCTGCTGCGGTATTGCTGATGGTCTGCGCATAGCTCGGCCCGGCAACAGCCATCAGCGCCCCGCAGAGCGCCGATGCAGCTATCGTCAATGTCCGCAAGATGGTCATGGGCCAAACGTGCTGGATCGGCGGAGAACGCAGCCACGGCGCGTTCTCCGCCGATCAGGTTTAATTGATGGTTGCCTGATACCGCAGGGTCTTGGTCGACCCCGCGGGCAGCGACGTCAGCGTGCCGGTAATCGTCCCGGCGGAATACGATCCGCCCGATGTGCCATCCGCATTGCACACCCCACTGGTTACCGTGCCATCCAGCTTGATCCCAAACGTCGAATCATACGTGATGACACTGGGCAGCGAATCCGAAATCGCCACGCTTGATGCCCCGGCACCCCCGGCGGCATTGGCGACAATCACGCAATATTCCAGCGTCGCGCCCGGGATCGCCTTGGGATTGGTGGTCCCGTTGACCGGATCAGACACCACTTTGCTGGTTTTGGTAATCGTCAATGCGGCTGCCAACACAGTGTAATCGTCCTTGGCGGAATAAGCAGCATCGCGGGCAGAATCGGTCGCGCCGGCGGCATCGGCAAACACAGTATCGACCGTGCCTGAAGTATCCGCACCACTGGTTTCGGTCAGCGCCGCACCCACCGAACCAACGGTCCCGCCTTCCTTACCTGTGGCGGTCAGCGTAACCCCGGCCACCGCGCCAGTGGTGAGGCTGAGCGGGATGTCCGCAATCACAAACACCGTTTTGGCGGCATCAGCGGCCAGTTCATCAAGATACGTAACCAGCGTGTCCGTACCGGCGTCATAAGTGCCGTTGGCGTTGGTATCGACATAGATCTTGACGTTGGTGACATCGAACGTGTCGGTGCCGCTATGCGCTGCCGTACCGCCCGATTGCTGCGCCGCGGTCAACGCAAAGTCGAGCGTGGCGTTCGACAGGTTGGTGACCGTGAACGCGGTTACCGCGGCGGTCTGCCCCGGTGATACTTGGGTGGTGGTGGTCCCAACTTCGGCCACCGTCACGTTGACCTTGCGGTCAACCACGAAGCTGTTCGATGCCGTCGCCGCGGTCTGCGCAATGGTGTTAACCTGATAGTTGACCGTCACGGTATTCGTAACGGTGGTCCCTGCGGCCGTCCCCGCGGCGAATGCCGGGTTTGCCGCCAGCATTGCCAGCGAACTTGCCCCCACCGCTGCCAGCCATTTTCCAGACTTGTTCATTGCGTGCTCCCGTTATTTTGAGGCGATCAGCAACAGGCTGCGCCCGGTATCCGTGCGGTGCGATCAACGAACGATCGCGTTGTAGACCAGCGTGCCCTGCGCGCCCGGCGCGAGCGCCGCGATAGTCCAGCGTAAATGGGTGACGTCAGCGGTGCTCGCAGGGCGGGTTGCGCCCTTCCCGTCTGGCACACGGGATGCGTCGAGCCGCCCCCAGGTTTTCCCGCCATCAACCGAAACGTCCTGTTCCGGCGCAGTTCCTGCCGCGAGCACTACGCCCGCCGGTAAGGGGTTGGTCACGACGAAGTTGCGGACCACATCTGCCCCAACGTTGTGATACGCGGTGGTAAAAACCAGGTGATCGCCCGGGACCACCACCTTGGGATCAAGGTAGACCTGGCGCTTGGTGCCATTTTCGATCACGGTCCGTTCCACTTTGACGTCACCTTTCAGCGTGACGGGCTGCGTGGCCGGAGCCACCGTGCCGGTGGCCGGCGAACTGGCGGCATGGGCATCGGCCGCAGCGGCCAACATGGCAAAACCGGCGCAGCACGCGGTCAGCACAGCAATGATTCGATGATTGTGCATGATCGGAATCCTCAATTGATCGTGACGCCAAAGGTCACCGTGCGGGTGCTCCCCCCGGTAACGGTACCCAGCGCAACCGTGATGCCACTGGCCGATGCCGCGCCGGCATCGCCATCGCTGGCATCGGACAAGGCCGCGCCATCAAGCTTGAGCGAACCGGCACGGTAGGTCGTCCCGGTCGGGATCACGTCCGTGATCTGCACGCCTTCGGCCTGCCCGGTTCCGGCAATCGTCGCGACCAGCGAATACGTGATGACGGCCCCCGGCACCGGCTGGCTGCCGCCAAACGGATCGACCACCGCGGCCGACTTGGCCAGGCTAACCCCGGCCAGGCTGGCGATGATCGAATCGGTTCCGAATGCGCTGGCTCCAGTGGCCCCAACCACCGCATCCCCGCCGCCTTGGCCTTGTCCGCTAAACGAAGATCCCGGTGTGCCGGTACCGGTTACCGCATCGGCAGTCAGCCGGATCTGGCTGGTTTGCGCATCGGCCGCACCGGTCGGCAGTGTCACCACCACAAACACCCGCAGCGCGGCATCGGCGGCGATGGCCGGAGATGCGCCGCCATTGGCCAGCGTTTGGTCGATGCCAGAATCGTATGTGCCATTGCCGTTGCTATCGACAGCCACCGTTTGCACCACGGCATTGAATGGATTGCCGGAAACCGCCGGATCAGCGGTCAGCCTGAAGGCTTCGCTGCCGTTACCGATGTTGGTTACCGAATAAGCCAGCACCGCGGTGCCCGAACCCACCGCCACCGGAGTAGCCGTGATCCCGGCTACGGCCACGTCGAGCAATTCATCGACTTTGACCGTCAAGGTGTTCGATTGCACCGATCCGCCAGAAGCGCCCGACGTATATGTGGCCGACGCCGTATTCTGGATCAGCGTACCAGCGCTGACGCCAGTCGCGTGGGCGCTCTGCCCGGCAAAGGCCATGGCCATCGCCATGGCGATGCCAGCAATCGACGTCCCGTGATTGCGAAAGGTCTGTTTCATCATGCCAACCTGCCAAAATTGCATGAACCGATCGGCCGCGGCATTGCCGGTGCTGGCCATCGGTTCAGTTTGGAAACGATCATTTTCATGAATCTATTTTCCACATGAAGAGTTAACATCATGTTATTGAAAAAATTCATCATTAAATTAAACTTACTTTACCGATGGGCTCAGGGAAAATCCGCAGCATGGCGCAAGGTTGGGCACGCCGCGCAGCGCAGCGGCCAAAGCCATGCGAAAGCCCACTGCACACCCGGCTTGCTTGCGCAAAAATGGTAAACAGGCCGTTAAACAGGCCGCCAAATTACGGAATGGATGGTATAAATTGCCGGCACTGCGTTAAGGATTGGGTATCGGGCCAACACCAAACGCGCTCACACTGTGCCATTCCGCCGGCTTGCTAACCGAATCGCAACTTGCGCCGATTATGGCAGCAGGCATGACCGATCAGACCCCCACCGCTTCGCAAACCGTCCCGGAAGCCCAGCCTGGGCCATGTGCCCGCTCGCAGCGGGCCAGCATTGCAGTCTTGTGTGAAGCGCGTCAGGGCACGCGCCAGTGGCAGCGTGTCCGGCTGGACGATTTGTCCGAACGCGGCTTTCGCATCAGCAATCTGATGAATTCCAGCCCCGGAATTCCGATCAGCATCCGGATTCCGGGGATGCAACTGCTCAGCGCGCATATCCGCTGGCAGCAAGGCCGGACGCTGGGCTGCGAATTCACCGCGCCGTTGCACGTCGCCGTGTTTGAACACCTGTCTCGCGTCTGGCGGGCCGAATAGGCTTCAAGCCCGCAAGCACCGGTCAGATGTGCAAGGCCCGCCCATAAGCGGCCAGCACGCTTTCGTGCATCATTTCCGAAAGCGTGGGATGCGGGAACACCGTGTTCATCAATTCAGCTTCGGTGGTTTCCAGCGTCTTGCCAACCACGTAACCCTGGATCAGTTCGGTCACCTCGGCCCCGATCATGTGGGCACCCAGCAATTCGCCGGTCTTGGCATCAAACACCGTTTTGATGAAGCCTTCGGGTTCCCCCAGCGCAATCGCCTTGCCATTGCCGATGAACGGGAATGTGCCGACTTTCAGCGTATAACCGGCCTCCTTGGCCTTGGCCTCGGTCAGCCCAACGCTGGCCACTTGCGGGTGGCAATACGTGCACCCGGGAATGTTGCGCTTGTCCATCGCGTGAGGATGGACGTCCTGGTTGCCCAGCGCCTGCGCAATCGCTTCGGCCGCGATCACGCCTTCATGGCTGGCCTTGTGCGCTAGCCACGGGCCGGGCGTAACATCGCCAATGGCCCAGATTCCCGCCACATTGGTGCGGCACAGGCCATCGGAGGCAATGATCCCACGTTCAGCGGTGATTCCAAGCGTTTCCAGACCAATATTTTCGGTGTTCGGCACGATCCCCACGGCCACGATCACATGGCTGTAATCGACTTCGCTGACTTTGCCATCCTTGCCCTTAAGCTTGGCCTTCACGCCCTTCACGCCCACAGTCAGGCTTTCCACCCCGGCCCCGGTCATGATCGTCATGCCCTGTTTGACCAGCGCCTTTTCGAGGAAGGCGGAAACGTCGGCGTCTTCCACCGGCACGATCCGGTCCATCATTTCGACAACGGTGACGTCAGCCCCCATATCATTGTAGAAACTGGCAAATTCGATCCCGATCGCGCCCGAACCGATGACCAGCAGCTTGCTGGGCAGTTCGCTTGGCGTCATTGCGTGGCGATAAGTCCACACCCGCTGGCCATCGGCCTTGGCAAACGGCAGGTCGCGCGCCCGCGCGCCAGTGGCGACGATGATGTGCTTGGCGGTTAGCGTTTCAGCGCCTTTTTCACCCTTCACTTCCAGCTTGCCGGGGGCCAGCAACCGGCCTTCGCCCATGTGCACGGCGATCTTGTTCTTCTTCATCAGGTGCGTGACGCCCTGATTGAGCTGCTTGGCCACCCCGCGTGAACGCTTGACCACCGCATCAAGGTCTGCCCGGATATTGTCCGCAGCGAGGCCATAAGCCGCCGCGTGCTGCATCTGGTGGTACACTTCGGCCGAACGCAGCAGCGCCTTGGTGGGAATGCACCCCCAGTTGAGGCAGATCCCACCAAGATTTTCGCGTTCGACGATCGCCGTTTTCAGGCCCAGCTGGGCGCAGCGGATCGCCGCCACATAGCCGCCAGGGCCTGATCCCAGCACGATCACGTCATATTGGTCTGCCATGTTTACTCCGCTGTTTCGATCATGCGCGGGCGGCCATCTTCGCCCAGCAGCACGAATTTGAATTGTCCGCGGGCCACCTCAAGGCTGGCCTCGCCATTGCGTTCGCGCCCGATCCCGCGCGCCGTTATCGACAGCGACGTGCGCCCCCGGGCCACGATTTCGGCATAGACGCTCAACTCGTCGCCCACCGCCATTGCGCCGGGGAACGTGAAATCGGTGGCGTGCACCACCACGGCCTTCGCCCGGCCCACGCGTGACGCCAACGATCCCGCGCCAAGCGCCAGTTGGCTCATCAACCAGCCCCCGAACACACCCCCATAAGGATTAAGGTCGGTCGGCATCGCCGTGACGCGAATGACCAGTTCTTCGGCCATCGCCGGATCAGGCCACAAGGCCAAGCGGCTGTTCGACGAGATTCTTGAACGCCTGCATCAGCTGTGCGCCATCCGCCCCATCAATCGCGCGGTGATCGAAGCTGCCGGTGGCGTTCATCACCGTGGCCACGGCCAACGCGCCATCAACCACATAGGGGCGCTGTTCGCCGGCACCCACCGCCAGGATCATCGCCTGTGGCGGGTTGATCACGGCATCGAACTGCGTGATCCCGAACATCCCAAGGTTCGATAGGCTGGCCGTGCCGCCCTGGTATTCGTGCGGCATCAGCTTGCCTTCGCGGGCCTTGTCGGCCAGCTGCTTCATTTCCTTGGAAATTTGCGACACGGTCTTGTTGGCGGCATCGGCCACGATCGGCGTGATCAGCCCCGATGGCGCAGCAACCGCCACCGAAATATCCGATCGCGTGAACTTGCGCAGTTCATCCCCAGCAAAGCTGACGTTGCACGACGGAACAAGTTCAAGTGCTTTCGCAAGAGCCTTGATCAAAAGATCGTTGACTGAAAGTTTCACACTCTGAACTTCAAGTGCTTTGTTAAGTTCACCGCGCAGCTTGAGCAGCGCATCAAGCCGGACATCGACCGTCAGGTAAATGTGCGGGATCGTCTGCTTGGCTTCGGTCAGGCGGCGGGCGATCGTCTTGCGCACGTTGTTCAGCTTTTCCGCGGTGTACGGAATGCCGAAATCCGGTGTTACAACTGGCGCTGACGGGGCGACGGCGCTGGGGCTGGCCGGTGCGGCTGCGGCCGCTCCCGCAGGCGCGCCTTCGACATCCGCCTTCACGATCCGCCCATTCGGTCCGGAACCACGCACTGCGGCCAGATCCACGCCGCGATCCGCCGCAATCCGTTTCGCCAACGGCGATGCCACGATGCGATCGCCGGTTGCCATCGGCTTGGCCGCAGGAACCGGAGCAGGAGCCGAAACTGCTGCGGCCGGTGCAGCAACCGGCGCAGACGCTGGTTTTGCAACGGGCGCAGCAGGCACCGCGGAGACATCTTCATCTTCACCGGCCAGCGTAGCGATCACCGTCCCCACTTTCACCCCTTCGCTGCCTTCCGGCACGGCAATCGCGGTGATCACGCCTTCATCGACCGCTTCGAATTCCATCGTCGCCTTATCGGTTTCGATTTCGGCCATGATATCGCCCGAAGAGACCTTATCGCCCACTTTAACCAGCCATTTGGCCAAGGTGCCTTCCTCCATCGTCGGGGAAAGGGCGGGCATCTTGATTTCGATCGGCATGGGTTGATCTGATCCTGATTGGGAGAAGGTATTACGCTACGTCTCTGGCCAAATTGATGCGCCGGGGCAAGATGCTTGCGCTGAATTCGTTTGTATCGGATAGCTGGATCGGTGGGGGAACGACGATGCGCGTCTATCTGGTGATCATGGACGAAACCGAAGAAGCGGGCATGGCGCTGCGCTTTGCCGCGCGGCGCGCGGCGCGCACCGGTGGCACGGTGCACCTGCTGGCGCTGGTTCCGAACCAGGAATTCGTGGCATTTGGCGGGATTCAGGCGACGATTGCCGAAGAAGCCCGCGCCCGCGCCGAAGCGCTGGTTACCTCTGCCGCGGGATCCTTGCTGGGCGCAAACCAAGAGCCGCCGATGATCTCGGTCGGTCAGGGCAACGCCACGCAAGTGGTGCGCGATTATCTGACTGCGCATCCCGAAGTATCGGCGCTGGTGCTGGGTGCGGCGGCGCATGGTGGCCCGGGGCCGCTGGTGGCGCACTTTTCCGGCAATGCCGGGCAATTGCCCTGCCCGGTCTATGTCATCCCCGGCGCGATGAGCGATGCTGACCTTGAACGGTTAAGTTAACTTACCGTTTGCGCCCCTGATGCCGGATATTACCCGGCCGCCCGCGCTTGCTGACCAGATGCTTGCCGCGTTTTTTCAACGGCAACGGCCGCCCGCGCGGTTCGATCCGGCCGCTGGCGTCTTCGGGTTCAAACTTGAGCGCACCGGTCAGCGGGTTGGCTTCGGCCAACCGCAGTTGCAAGACATCGCCGATGGCATAGCGCGTGCCGGTCCGCTCCCCTTCCAGCACGTTGGCGCGTTCATCGTGGAAAAACCGTTCGTCACCCAGCACCGATACCGGAACCAAGCCATCGCCGCCCAGCCCCACAATCGTGGCGAACAGCCCGAACCGCTGCACCCCGGTGACCCGCGTGGTGAACACTTCACCCACCCGCGCCGATAACCACGCCGCCACATACCGATCGATCGTTTCACGTTCGGCCTGCATTGCCCGGCGTTCGGCCGCGCTGATCGCTTCGCTGACCCGGGTCAGATCAGCACGGTCCCGTTCTGACAGGCCCGAGGTTGGCGGCAGGTCATCCGCCGGTTTTGGCTGTTCGAGTCCGTAAGCATCAACCAGCGCGCGGTGGACCAGCAAATCGGCATAGCGCCGGATCGGCGAGGTAAAGTGGGCATAACTGCCCAGCCCCAGCCCGAAATGCCCGGCATTGCGCGGACCATAATAAGCCTGGGTCTGGCTGCGCAGCACCGCTTCCATCACCAGCGCCTTTTCGGTTTCGTCGGCAATGTCCTTGAGCAAGCGGTTGAACAGGCTAGGGGTGATAACCTGCCCCAGCGCCAGCTTGCGTTCGAACGTGGCAAGGTAATCCTTCAGCGCGACCAGCTTTTCCCGGCTAGGCGGTTCATGTATCCGATAGACCACCGGGGCAACTTTGGCTTCCAGCGCCTTGGCCGCGGCCACGTTCGCGGCGATCATGAAATCTTCCACCACCCGGTGCGCATCAAGCCGTTCGCGCAAGGCAATTTCCGCGATCTTGCCGTCCGCATCCAGCACCACGCGGCGTTCGGGCAGTTCCAGTTCCAACGGATCGCGGGCGCTGCGCGCCTGTTCCAGCAGCCGCCACGCCGCCCACAATTGCGCCAGATGGGGTTCGGCCTGATCCGCATCGATCCGGCGCTGCGCCTCTTCATACGCGATCACTTCGTGGATCCGCACGAGCGCACGGGTAAAGCGCCATTCGGTAACTTTCCCAGTGGAATCGATCCGCAGATGGCAGGCCATCGCCGCGCGATCAGCCCCGGCGCGCAGCGAACAGACGTCCGCGCTGAGCACTTCGGGCAGCATCGGCACCACCCGATCGGGGAAATAGACCGAATTGCCCCGCTTGCGCGCTTCACGGTCCAACTGACTGCCGGGCCGCACGTAAAAGCTGACATCGGCAATCGCGATCAGCGCTTCGAACCCGCCCTTGCCATCGCTTTGCGCCCAGATCGCATCGTCATGATCGCGCGCATCGCTGGGATCGATCGCCACGATCGGCAGATGACGCAAATCTTCGCGCCGATCCTCGGCCAGCGGCAGTTTTGCCGCCAATTCGCCTTCGAGCAGCGTTTCCGGGCTGAACGCAAAAGGAATGCCGTGCTTGTTGATCGCGATCAGGCTGAACGCCCGCGGGGCCAGTGGATCGCCCAGCACCGCGGTAACCTTCACCCCCGAACGCGGGCTGCGCCCGGCCGGTTCGGCCAGCACCAGTTGCCCGGCTTCGGCCCCGCCCAGATCGGCAATCGGCGCGGAATTGCGTTCGCGCTTGTCCACCGGCGCGAGCCAGCCTTTCCCCGCACCGTCAATTTCAACCACCCCCATCAGCTGATCGGTTTGCGCCGGCAGCTTTTTCATCGGGTGCGCGATCCAGCCCTTGCCCGCTTCCTCGGTCCGCGCCAGCACCCGATCACCCACGCGCAGAGCCGCGCCTTTGTGGCCCTTTTCGATCAGGCGAATGCGCGGCGGCGGGGTGGCATCATCGGGCTGCCAGCTATCGGGAATGGCCAGTGCTTCGCCTTCGTCGATTTCGACCACACGCAACACGGTAACCTTGGGCACCCCGCCCATGCGGTGGAATGCCGTGCGATTGCCATCGATCAGCCCTTCTTCGGCCATGTCCTTGAGCAAGGCCTTAAGCTGGATCTTCTCCTGCCCTTTCAACCCGAACGCACGCACGATTTCGCGCTTGCCCGCCGGGGTTTCCGAACTGGCGATAAAATCCAGCACTTGCTGGCGGGTGGGCAATCCGGGAACGGGCTGAAGCTTGCGGGGCATCCGGCCATGTGGCCCGCATTGCCCCGCAGCGCAAGCCCGCCATCAATAGGCGCGGGCGACGTAGATCCGTTCAACCGCAGGCGCGCCCGTGAACGGACAAGTGCCGCTTGCGGCGGGTCCATCCATCGGCGTGTTACGGATCGTCAGCTTCAACGCCTTGAGCGTGGCAATCACGCCTTCCAGCGCCGCGCCGGTGGGGCGCGACCAGTTCAGTTCGACCCAGCCCGGATAACGCTGATCTTCGGCAAAGAAGGCTTCCAGTCCGGCCAGATCGGTAATCCCGCGGTGGATCTGGGCATTGCGCCGCGCCGTGGCATCGGCATGCAGCGAGTGCTGGATATCGACCAGTTCCGCTGCCGCCTGCGCCAGAAATTCATCCTTGCCCTGGCCGACGAAGTTAACTTTGCCATCCGCCTTCCACAGCCGATCGCGGCGAACCACGGAAACTTGCCCACCAGCGGCATCGCGCCCACCGATTTCAAGGATCAACGGCACGCCTTTCTTGACCCAACTCCAGCGCTTTTGCGTGGCCTTGCCGGCGCGCTTGTCCAGCAGCACGCGGATCGGTTCGCCCAGCGCCGACTGACTGGCCAATGCCCGCTTCAAATCTTCGCAATAAGCCAGCAGCGCGGCATCACCATCATCCTCGCGCAGCATTGGCAGGATCACGATCTGGTGCGGTGCGATGGCCGGCGGCACCCGCAGGCCATCATCATCACCGTGGGTCATGATCACCCCGCCGATCAGCCGGGTCGATACGCCCCAACTGGTGGTGTGGCACAGTTGCTGGCCGCCTTCCTTGTCTTGATACCGAATGTTCGCCGCGGCGGCGAAACCAGTGCCCAGATAGTGCGAAGTGCCGGCCTGCAATGCCTTGCCATCCTGCATCATCGCTTCGATCGAATAGGTCGCCACCGCGCCCGGGAAGCGTTCGTTTTCAGGCTTTTCACCGGCGATCACCGGCATCGCCAGATCTTCTTCGGCGTGGGCGCGATACATTTCCAGCGCACGCAGCGTTTCGGCCATCGCATCATCGCGGTCGGCGTGCGCGGTATGCCCTTCCTGCCACAGGAATTCGCTGGTGCGCAGGAACATCCGGGTGCGCATTTCCCAGCGCACGACGTTGGCCCACTGGTTGGTCAACAGCGGCAGGTCGCGCCAGCTTTGCACCCAGCGGCTCATCGCCTGACCGATCACCGTTTCCGAAGTGGGTCGCACGATCAGCGGCTCTTCCAGTTTGGCTTCGGGATCAGGGATCAACCCGCCCTTGCCATCGCCCACCAGCCGGTGGTGCGTAACCACGGCCATTTCTTTGGCAAAGCCATCGACGTGTTCGGCTTCCTTGGCAAAATAGGACAGCGGGATGAACAACGGGAAATAGCAGTTATCGACGCCCGCGGCCTTGATCCGCGCGTCCATCAACTTCTGGATGCGTTCCCAGATGCCATAGCCCCATGGCTTGATCACCATGCACCCGCGCACCCCGGATTCTTCCGCCATTTCGGCTTCGGAGATGACGTCCTGATACCAGGCGGCGAAATCGGCTTCGCGGGTTACGGACAGGGCGTGGCGGATTGCGGACACGGCAATGGGCTTTCAACTTTGGGGTTATGGAACGATGGGTTCGGCGCGCGCCTGCGCTTATTTGCCGAGCTTGTCGAGCGCCTTCTGCATTTCGGCCATCTGCGCACGCAAGGCGGCCAATTCGGCATCGTGCGGCTTGTCCGCCGCGGCCGGTTCGGCGGGAGCGGCAGGGGCGCCAGCATCCAGCCCCGGCATGAATGCGGCGGCAGCGGCCTTGAACATCGCCAGGTTCTGCTGCGCCAGCTTGGCCAGCGGGTTGCTGCCAAGGCTGTCTTCGAACGCTTGGCGCAACGTGTTCTGGTTGGTGCGGAAATTGTCCATCGAGGCTTCAAGGTAATGCGGGACCAGCGCCTGCATCGAATTGCCATACATCGCGATCAACTGGCGCAGGAAATTCACCGGCAGCATCTGTTCACCGCTGGCGCTTTCTTCCTCCATGATGATCTGGGTCAGGATCGAATGGGTGATATCCGCCCCGGTCTTGGCATCAAGCACTTTGAAGTCGACCCCTTCGCGGGTCATCTTCGCCAGGTGGTCCAACGTGATGTAGCTGGATGACTGGGTGTTATAAAGCCGCCGGTTGGCATACTTCTTGATGATGACAGTATCGTCCTTGGCATCGGCCATGGTGCTTGTCCCCCTCTCGGGCCTGCCCCCTTGTCGGGTAACGTCCCCTGCCTGCAACGTTAGCACTCGCAGCAACGGCAATGCAACAAATCATGCTGCGCCGTATTGGGCGCAGCATTACCGCGCGAACCGGGTGCCCAGCAAGGTCAGCAATTCATACTGCGACAGGCCGCTGATCGCCGCGGCTTGCGGCAGGGCATAGTCCACCCCCACCCAATCGCCTTCGTGCACATCTGCCGCGTGGGTCAGATCGATCACGGTCATATCCATCGAAACGCGGCCCAGCACCGGCAAGCGCTGCCCACTGGCAAGCATCGCGCCCTTCCCCGACCAGCACCGCAGATACCCGTCCGCATAACCAATGCTGACCACGCCAACCCGCATCGCGGCGCTGGCCGTGAAGGTGTGGTTATAGCCCACCCCTTCACCCGCGCTGACGTTGCGGACCTGCATCACCACGGCTTCCGGCCGGGCCACTTGCGCGATGACGCCATCCAGCGCGGCGCATGGCACCCCGCCATAAAGCGCAATCCCCGGCCGGGTCAGATCGCCGTGATAGTCTGCCCCCAGCATGATCCCGGCGCTGTTCGCCAGACTGGCCTGGTGGTGTGGCACGGCCGCCCGGGCCGATTGCCACTGCGCCAATTGACGGGCGTTAAGCGGCGGGTCATCCTCGGCCGAGGCAAGGTGCGATAGCAGCCCCTGAACCGCCAGCCCGGCAATCACAGGATCGCCCAGTTCGGCCAGTGTCACGCCAAGCCGGTTAATCCCGGTATCGACCATCAGATCGCACGCGCCGCCGCCCGCCGCGTGCCACAGTGCCGCCTGCCGCAGCGAATTGATCACCGGGCGCACGCCCAGATCGCGCAGCAGCGCGGCTTCGGCGGCATCGTGCGGCCCGTGCAGCACCGACACCTGCCCGGCTGGAACCAATCCCGCCAAGGCCACCGCCTCGGCAGTGTGCGCAACAAAGAAATCGCGGCAGCCCACCGCAGCCAGCACCGGCACACAGCGCGCCGCGCCCAAACCATAAGCATCAGCCTTTACCGCCGCACCGGCAGCAGCGGCACCCGACAACCGATCGAGCGCCCGCCAGTTGGCAGCCAAGGCCGCCGCGTCGATCGTCAGGCGCAGCGCAGAAGGTGCAGGATCAGGCAGCATCATCACCGTAATCGCGCGGCAAGCCGCCCTTCAGCCCCCAGAGCGAAACCACGAACGCCACCAGCACCACGACCCACGTGTACCACAGCCCGGAATAGGGATCACCGGTTCGCGCCACGATATAACTGGCGATGAATGGCAGGAATCCGCCAAAGTAACCCGTGCCGATGTGATACGGAATCGACATCGAACTATACCGCACGCGCGCCGGGAACATTTCCGCCAGCAGCGCCGCCACCGGTCCATACGTGGCCGCTGAAAGCGCCATCAGCAGCACCAACCCGGCCACGATCAGTGCCGCCTGCCCGAACGATGGCACGTGCTTGGCAAAATTGAACACCGTCCCACCGACGGTGGCTTCGATCTGGGCCTTGCGCGCCTTGGCATCGCTCCAGTCGATCGCATCGAGCGGATAGACCGTATCCGTGCCCGCGACGAGTTCGAGCCGATCTCCCTTGGCCAACGTATAAGGCACCCCGGCCCCGGCAAAATCGCCCATCAACTTGGCGCAACTGGTGGCCTGCACGGTGGCAAACGGGTTATAAGTGCAATCCGGGCCGCGGATGGTCCATTCCACCGCGGTCTGCTGGGCTGGGTCTTTGGCCACAGCCCCGATGAACCAATATGTCGGGAACAATAACAGCAGCGTCAGCGCATAACCGATCACGATTGGCCGCTTGCGCCCTACCCGGTCCGACAGGTGCCCGAAATAGACATACAGCCCCATCCCGATCAGCGCCGCCAGACCGACGATGATTTCCGCCACGGTATCTTCGACGTGCATCGCCTGTTTGAGGAACGACAGCCCCGAAAACATCGAAGTGTACCAGATCACCGTCAGGCCCGCAGAAATCCCGAACAGCGCGATGAAAATCCGCTTGCGATTACCCGGATAGGTAAAGCTTTCAACAAACGGATTGCCGGCGATTTCGCCTTCTTCCTTCATCGCCTGAAACACCGGGCTTTCCGAAAGCTTGACCCGCATCCACAGCGAAATGCCCAGCAACGCAAGGCTGAGCAGGAACGGCACGCGCCAGCCCCATGCGTTCCACGTCTCCACGCTCATCAGCGCCTTGCAGGCCAGCACCACGATCAGGCTCAACACAAATCCGCCAACCACCCCGGCCTGAATGTAGCTGGTGAAATAGCCGCGCCGGGCCGTGGCCGCGTGTTCGGCCACATACACTGCCGCACCGCCATATTCGCCGCCCAGCGCCAGCCCCTGCATGATCCGCAACAGGATCACCAGCGCCGGTGCCCACAACCCGATGCTTTGCGCCGAAGGGATCAGGCCTACCCCGGCGGTGGCGATCCCCATCAGCGTAACCGTGACAAGGAAAGTATACTTGCGGCCCAACCGGTCGCCCAGAAACCCGAACAGCACCGCACCCAGCGGGCGGAACCCAAAGCCCACCGCGAACACCAGCCAGAACAGCAACATTTCCAGCGTGGCATTACCGGTGGGAAAAAACGTTTTCGACAGAATCGCGCCAAGCGTCCCGTAAATGAAGAAATCGTACCATTCGAACACCGTGCCGGCCGCCGAAGCGCCGATCACCAGCCTCATATCAGACGCGCTGGGCGCCACGTGCGGATGCCGTGCCGGTTCGCTCATGCCTTGGTGTTCCCCCTTCACAATTGGTGCTGCTCTAGCGCGCCAGACCGGCGCTGGCCAGCGCATCCAATGCGGCCCGCCACGGCAGCAGCAACGCCCCGTGCCGGCCCGGATACCCGTGCGCCGCGGCCAGAGCATCCAGCCCCGGCCACGCCGGCTGCGCGCCGGTTCCAGCCAGCCATGCTTCAAGCGCGCCCAGCGCATCAATCAGATCAGCAGTGCGAAGCCCCTGTGCGCCGCCGGCAAACACTGCTGCGGCCGCCTGCCCGATGGCGCAGGAATGGGCCTTAACCCCAATCCGTGCGATCCGGCCGGCTGCGTCCAGCGCCAATCCCAGTTCGATCGTGCTGCCGCACGCCGGCGAACGCGCCGATCCACGCAGCGGCAATCCATCATCCAGCGGAATCGCCGCCAATCCAGTGGCCAACGCCAGCACAGCGGGCGAATAGAGCGCAGCCGCGCCGGTCATCACCGGTCCTTGAGCGAAGGCGATGGTGCGGCCGACAGGCGTTCTGCCTCGGCCGCTGCGGCTTCCTGCCGGCGTTCGCCGATCATCACCACCAGCTTTTCGCTGGCGGCATTAATGAACGGATACGTCCGCGCCGTGGTGATCCATTCGGGCCGTCCGCCGGCACCCCAGATCGTATCATAGGCCAGCACCAGCAACGAAAAGCCGACCACTGCGATGACCATGCCCTTGATCGCGCCAAACCCGAACCCGATCACCCGATCGATCGGGCCAAGCACCGAATTGCGGCTGGCCTCGCCGATCCGGTTGGCCAGAAACCGCACCACTCCGAACGGCACCAGCAACAACAGCGCAAAGGCCAGCACCGCCGCGCCGGATGCACTGCCGATCGCCGGTTCGATCCGCGCGCTCAACACGGTGTGAAAAGTGTGGATGGCAAACAGCGAAAGAACCCACGCCGCCAGCGCCAGCACTTCCTGCACGAAGCCGCGCCAGAACCCCATGATGGCGCCCAGCCCCAGCACGATCACGATTGCAATATCAAAGCCGCTCATCCGCCCGGATCTAGGCCCCGCCCATAACCCGGTCAACGAGATTTGGCAGCAGGCCAAGCGCGGTAAAGCGCGCGCCTTCGCCCCCGCCGCGCGCGCCATCGGCCGGGCCAAAGGCATTGCCAAAACCCAGCTTGGCCGCTTCGCGCAGGCGGATGCCAGCATGGGCCACTGGCCGGATTTCACCGGCCAGCGAGACTTCGCCGAACCACACCGCATCGGCCCCCAGCGGCTTGTCCGCCAGCGCCGAAACCAGCGCCGCCGCCACCGCCAGATCGGCTGCCGGATCGGCCAATCGATAGCCCCCTGCGACGTTAAGGTAGACTTCCGCCGACGAAAAATTCAGCCCGCAGCGGGCTTCAAGCACCGCCAGCAGCATGGCCAATCGGCCACTGTCCCACCCCACCACCGCGCGGCGCGGGGTGGCCCCGCTTTGCAGCCGCACGATCAGTGCCTGAATTTCCACCAGCACCGGCCGGGTTCCTTCGATCGCCGGGAACACCGCACTACCGGCAATCGGCTGATCGCGCCCGGACAGGAACAGCAGCGAAGGATTGCCCACTTCGGCCAAGCCCTGCCCTTCCATCGCGAACACGCCAATTTCATCGACCGGCCCGAACCGGTTCTTGATGCAGCGCAGGATCCGGTACTGGTGGCTGCGTTCGCCTTCAAAGCTCATCACCACGTCGACCATGTGTTCCAGCACGCGCGGCCCGGCAATGCTGCCATCCTTGGTGACGTGCCCGACCAGCACCAGCGCAACGCCATTTTCCTTGGCATAACGGATCAGTTCGAACGCAGCGGCCCGCACCTGGCTGACGGTGCCGGGCGCGCCTTCGATCTGATCGGAATGCATGGTCTGGATCGAATCGATCACCAGCAGATCCGGCGGCGCCATCTGGCCCAGCGTGGTCAAGATATCCCGCACCGATGAGGCCGCGGCCAGCGCGATCGGCGCCGCGGCAAGGCCCAGTCGTTCAGCCCGCATCCGCACTTGCCCGGCGGCTTCTTCGCCGCTGATGTAAACTGTACTGCCGCCCGCCAGCGCAATCTTTGCCGCGGCTTGCAACAGCAGGGTCGATTTGCCGATGCCCGGATCCCCGCCCATCAGGATCGCACTGCCCGGCACCAACCCGCCGCCCAGCGCCCGGTCCAGTTCGGCAATCTTGGTTGACCGGCGCAGCAACGCCTTGCCCGGCATATCCAGCGGTTCGAACTGGATCGCGCGCCCCCCGCTCGACAAATCGTGCTTTTGGGAAAAGACCGTTGCCGGGGCTTCTTCGGCCAACGTGTTCCATTCGCCGCAATCGGCGCATTGCCCCTGCCAGCGGGACGCAACACTGCCGCAAGCGGCACAGACATAGCGGCGTTTGGGTTTGACCATGGGCACCGCGATAATGAGAACGAATACAGAACGCAAGCCTGCAACGGCACCGCACTCCATCAAGGTAGTTGGATTGCCTGATCAAAATCTGGCACAACCCGAGCATGCGCCACAAGGAACTCAGGATCGCGCTGGTCTGCTATGGCGGGGTTAGCTTGGCCGTCTATATGCACGGCGTCACCAAAGAGCTGTGGAAACTGGCCCGCGCCAGCCGCGCCCATCACGGCGGAGCAGTTCCCCCCGGTGGCAGCGAAGCCGTTTACCTGCGGCTGCTGCAACGCATTGCCACCCATCACAATTTGCGGCTGTGGGTCTTGCCCGATATCGTTGCCGGGGCTTCGGCAGGCGGGATCAATGGCATCTTTCTGGCGCAAGCGATCCATTCAGGCCAAAGCCTCGAACCGCTGACCAGCCTGTGGCTGGAAACCGCCGATGTTGATGTGCTGCTTGATCCCGATGCCCGGCCGTGGTCGCGTTTCACCAAATTCTGGGCGATGCCGCTGGTGTACTGGATGCTCAAGCGGCCGGGCAACGTCATTTCCACCAGCGTGGCCCCGGAAACCCGCCACGAAGTTCGGGCCAAGCTATCGCGCCTGATCCGTTCGCGCTGGTTCGAACCCCCGTTCGGCGGGCTGGGCTTTTCGCGCCTGCTGGCCAAGGCCTTCGACCTGATGGCCCATGGCGGAAGTGATGCGCCGCTGCTGCCGCCCGGTCACCCGCTTGATCTGTTCGTGACCGCAACCGACTTCAAGGGGCATACCGAAACCTTGCGACTGAACAGCCCCGCCCAAATCGAGGAAAGCGAGCACCGCCTGTCGATCGGGTTCCGCAGCGCAGCCCCGGAAACCGGCGGCAAGCCACTGGCCCCCGCGCTGGAACTGATTTTCGCAGCCCGCGCCACCGCCAGTTTTCCGGGTGCGTTCCCCGCGCTGGGGCTGGCGGAAATCGATGCGCTGGCGATGGAACGGGGCGAACCATGGACCAGCCGCGCCGCTTTCACCCACCGGGTCATGCCCGAACACGCCGGACGCGGCGATCTGGACCATGTTGCCCTGATCGACGGATCGGTGCTGGTCAACGCGCCGTTTGCCGAAGCCATGAGCGTGCTGCGCGATCGCCCCGCCCAACGCGAAGTTGACCGGCGTTTGCTCTATATCGATCCGCATCCTGATCAAGTGGGCGGCCAGCGCAAATCCGATCCGCGCGCACCGGGGTTCTTCTCGGTAATTTTTGGCTCGCTATCCTCGATCCCGCGCGAACAACCGGTGCGCGATAACCTTGAGGAACTGGAACGCCGGTCGCGCGATCTCAGCACGCTCAAACACGTGGTCGATAGCCTGCGATCAGACATCGAACAGACCGTTGACCAACTGTTCGGCCGCACCTTGTTCTTTGATCAGCCCACGGTAAAGCGGCTGTCCAATTGGCGTGGCAAGGCCCAGCAAGCCGCCGCCGAACGCGCCGGATTCGCGTTTCAGGCCTATGGCCAGGTCAAACTTTCCGGCATCCTGAACGACCTTGCCGAAACGATCCTCGCTGCCGCACCCGATCTGGCATTGAGCAACGCAGCGCCGATTGCCGATTATCTGGCAGACTGGCTCGCGCGCGCAGGCGGACTGGACACGATCAACGCGCCGGGTGGCGGAGCCAGCCCGGCGGCAGTCGCGTTTTTCCGCAACCACGACCTTGGTTTCCGCATCCGCCGGTTGCGGCTGCTGGTGCGGCGACTTTCAGAAGACTGGGCCGATCTCGACAATTTTGCCCAGGACGTGCGCGAACAAGCCCGCAGCGGGGTTTATCGCGCGCTGGGCCTCTATTTCGATCGTGAAGGCGCGAATGCGCTGGGCGGTGATTTTGCCGACATCGCCCGGCAGGTCTTCAGCGATCCGGGACTGGTGCTGGAAACGATTGCCAATCGCCGGCAATTAAGCGCCACCGATGTCGTGGTTGATGCCCTGTTGGTGCAAAGCTTGGCCGACGTTCCGCGTGAATTGCGCCGGCGGATCATGCTGACCTATCTGGGGTTTCCGTTCTACGACACGGTTACCCTGCCCTTGCTGCACAGCGAACAAGGAGGGGAACTGGAACCGGTCAAGGTCGATCGGATTTCCCCGGTCGATTGCACCGCAATCCGCCCGGACGCACCATCATCGGTGCTGCGCGGAACCGAATTTTACAACTTCGGCGCGTTCTTCAGCCGCGCTTACCGCGAAAACGATTACTTGTGGGGCCGGTTGAACGGCGCAGAACGGATGGTTGATCTGATCACGTCTGCCCTGCCGGCTGGAATGCAGCTTGATCCTGCCGAAATCATGCAGTTCAAGCACGAGGCGTTTCTGGCGGTGTTGGCAGAGGAAACCGGGCGATTGAATGCCGACCCGGCCCTGATCCCGGCAGTTACGGCTGAAATCGCGGCGCGGATGAGCTGATCCGCGCCGGCCAGCCACACTGTATCTTATTCGGTCAGATCGTTCCACGCGTCCTTCAGGCGATCGAAAAAGCCCTTGGACTGCGGGCATTCTTCACCGGTTTCGGTTTCCTGCAATTCGCGCAGCAAGTCCTTCTGGCGGCTGGTCAGGCGGGTCGGCGTTTCGACCATGATTTCCACCACCAGATCGCCGCGCCCGCGCCCTTGCAGCACCGGCATCCCAGCACCACGTTTGCGCAATTGCTTGCCCGACTGGATACCCGCGGGAATATCAATCGCGATCCGATCACCATCCAGCCCCGGGATTTCGATCTCCCCGCCCAATGCGGCCGTGGTGAACGTGATTGGCACGCGGGTAATCAGCGCCGTGCCATCGCGTTCGAACACCGCATGGCGGCGGATGTGAAGGAAAATGTAAAGATCACCCGGTGGCGAACCAAACGGCCCGGCTTCGCCCTTGCCGGCAAGCCGCAGCCGGGTGCCGGTATCGACCCCCGGCGGAATCGTGACATCGACCTTCTGGGCCTTGTCGACCCGGCCGGCCCCGCGACAGGCCTTGCACGGCTTTTCGATAACCTCGCCCCGCCCCTGACAGGTGGGGCAGGTCCGTTCGACCATGAAGAAACCTTGCTGCGCCCGCACCTGACCGTGCCCGCCGCACAAGTTGCAGCGGCGGGTTCCCGTGCCGGGTTCAGCGCCAGATCCGTCACACGGATCGCACCGCGAAGAAACTTCGATTTCGATCTGGGTGGTCTTGCCATGGAAGGCTTCGTCCAGCCCGATTTCCATATCGTACCGCAAATCGGCACCGCGGCGGGCCTGCTGGCGTCCACCACCGCCACCGCCGAACGCGCTGCCGAAAATCGTTTCGAAGATATCGCCGATATCGGAAAAACCGGCACCGCCACCGTGCCCGCCACCCGGCCCACCCATTCCGCCGTTCTTGAAGGCTTCATGGCCGAACTGGTCATAGGCAGCGCGTTTTTGCGGGTCTTTCAGGCAATCATAGGCTTCGTTGATCGCCTTGAAGCGGTTTTCCGCATCGCCATCGCCCGGGTTCTTGTCCGGGTGCCAGCGCATGGCCAGCTTGCGAAACGAGGACTTGATCGTCGCATCGTCCGCCGTGCGCTCGACTTCGAGCAGTTCGTAAAAATCGGCATCAACCGCCATGATCGCACCCCAGCCCCGTCCCCGTCATGCCGGGGCAACGCGCCGACATGACGGGTGGAGTTCACAGCTTTCAGCCCTTGTTGTTTTCATCGACTTCCGAAAATTCGGCGTCGACCACGTCTTCGGCATCAGCGCCCGGCGCATCTGCCCCCGGCGATGCGGCCCCGGCCTGTTCCTGTTCGTAGATCGCCTGCCCCATCTTCATCGCCACTTCGGTGAGCGCCTGGGTCTTGGCGGTCATGTCGGCCGGATCGCCGCCTTCAATCGCGGTCTTGGCCGCCGCGATCGCGGCTTCGATTTCCGCCTTCAGGCCGGCGTCGATCTTGTCGCCGTTTTCTTCCAACTGGCGTTCGGTGGCATGAACTAGGCTATCGGCGTTGTTCTTGGCTTCCGCCGCTTCGCGTCGCTGCTTGTCTTCTTCGGCAAACTTTTCGGCATCGCGCACCATCTGCTCGATGTCGTTATCCGACAACCCGCCCGAAGCCTGGATCTTGATCTGCTGCTCCTTGCCGGTGCCCTTGTCCTTGGCCGAAACGTTGACGATGCCGTTGGCGTCGATATCGAACGTCACTTCGATCTGCGGCACGCCGCGGCGCGCGGCCGGGATGCCAACCAGATCAAACTGGCCCAGCATCTTGTTGTCGCTGGCCATTTCGCGCTCACCCTGGAACACGCGGATCGTCACCGCCTGCTGGTTATCCTCGGCGGTCGAGAACACCTGGCTCTTCTTGGTCGGGATCGTGGTGTTGCGATCGATCATGCGGGTGAACACGCCGCCCAGCGTTTCGATCCCCAGCGACAGCGGGGTCACGTCGAGCAGCAACACGTCCTTGACATCGCCCTGCAGCACGCCGGCCTGAATGGCCGCGCCCATCGCCACCACTTCATCCGGGTTCACGCCGGTGTGCGGTTCCTTGCCGAAGAATTCCTTCACGGCTTCGCGCACCTTGGGCATGCGGGTCATCCCGCCGACCAGCACGACTTCGTCGATGTCCGCGGCTTTCAGCCCGGCATCGGCCAGCGCCTTCTGACACGGGGCCATCGTCCCCTTGATCAGATCGGCCACCATGCGTTCCAGATCGGCGCGGGTGATCGTTTCCACGAGGTGCAGCGGCGTGGTTGCCCCGCCTTCCATGCGGGCGGTGATGAACGGCAGGTTGATTTCGGTAGTCTGCGCGCTCGAAAGTTCGATCTTGGCCTTTTCGGCAGCTTCCTTAAGCCGCTGCAGGGCCAGCTTGTCGGTGCGCAGATCAAGACCTTCCTTCTTCTTGAACTGTTCGGCCAGATATTCGACCACTTGCGTGTCGAAATCTTCGCCGCCGAGGAAGGTATCGCCGTTGGTGCTCTTCACTTCGAACACGCCATCGCCGATTTCGAGGATCGAGATATCGAACGTGCCGCCGCCAAGGTCATAAACCGCGATGGTCTTGCCATCGTTCTTGTCGAGGCCATAAGCCAGCGCGGCCGCAGTCGGTTCGTTGATGATGCGCAGCACTTCGAGGCCCGCGATCTGGCCGGCGTCCTTGGTGGCCTGGCGCTGGGCATCGTTGAAGTAGGCCGGGACGGTAATCACCGCCTGCGTCACCGTTTCGCCGAGATAGCTTTCGGCGGTTTCCTTCATCTTCTGCAGCGTGAACGCGCTGATCTGGCTGGGCGAATAATCTTCGCCGCCGGCCGCAACCCACGCGTCGCCGTTCTTGCCCTTGGTGATGGTATAGGGGACGAGTTCCATGTCCTTCTTGGTCATCGGATCGTCGAACCGGCGGCCGATCAGGCGCTTCACCGCGAAAATCGTGTTATCGCCATTGGTCACCGCCTGGCGCTTGGCCGGCTGCCCGATCAGGCGTTCGCCGTCCTTGGTGAACGCCACGATCGACGGCGTGGTGCGCGCGCCTTCCGAATTTTCGATAACCTTGGGCTTGCCGCCGTCCATCACGGCGACGCAGCTGTTGGTGGTGCCAAGGTCGATACCGA
>JBDKLL010000125.1:0-11339 GCA_039795595.1 Pseudomonadota bacterium | reverse complement strand
GTGAATCGGTTGCCGAAGCGACCATCGGAGAATGGCTCAAGCAGCCGGGTGAAGCGGTTGCGCTCGACGAACCGATTGCCAGCCTCGAAACCGATAAGGTCGCGGTTGAAGTAACCGCGCCGGCCGCCGGGGTGATGGGCCAATATCTGGCGCAAGTTGGCGATAACGTTTCGGTTGGCGCGGTGATCGCCACGGTTGAAGCCGGTTCGGGTGCCGCCACGGCACCGGTGGCAACGCCCGCTGCTGCGCCCACCCCTGCCCCGGCTGCGCCTACCCCGGCTGCTCCTGCTGCTGCCAGCGATGCCGCAGTGCTGTCTCCCGCGGTACGCCGCGCGGTGTTGGAACACGGGATCGATCCCGCCACCGTCACCGGCACCGGCAAGGATGGCCGCCTGACCAAGGAAGACGTGGTGGCGGCCGCTCAGGCCAAGACTTCGGCTCCGGCCGCTGCCGCCCCTGCGGCTGCTCCGGTGGCCGCCGGTGGCCGCGGCGAAGAACGCGTCAAGATGACCCGCCTGCGCCAAACGGTCGCCAAGCGGCTCAAGAGCGCGCAGGAAACCGCCGCGTTGCTGACCACGTTCAACGATGTCGACATGTCTGCCGTGATCGCCGCGCGCAACACCTACAAGGACAGCTTCGAAAAGAAGCACGGCGTGCGTCTTGGCTTCATGGGCTTCTTTGCCAAGGCCGCGTGCCTGGCGCTGAAGGACGTGCCGGCGGTCAACGCCCGGATCGAAGGCGATGAAATCGTCTATCACCCCTATGTCGATATTTCGGTGGCGGTTTCGGCCCCCAACGGGCTGGTCGTGCCAGTGGTGCGCGATTGCCAGGACCTGAGCTTTGCCGGGATCGAAAAGGCGATCGCCAATTACGGCAAGAAGGCCAAGGAAGGCACCTTGACCATGGACGACATGAAGGGCGGCACCTTCACGATCTCCAATGGCGGGGTGTTCGGTTCACTGATGTCGACCCCGATCATCAACCCGCCACAATCGGCCGTGTTGGGCCTGCACCGGATCGAAGACCGCCCGGTGGTCCGCGATGGGCAGATCGTGATCCGGCCGATGATGTACATTGCGCTGTCCTATGATCACCGCCTGATCGACGGCCGCGAAGCCGTGACCGCACTGAAGATCATGAAGGAAGCGATCGAAGACCCCACCCGTCTGCTGATCGACCTCTAAGGGAAGCGAACCATGGCTGACCATACTTACGATTACGACGTCCTGTTCATCGGCGCTGGCCCCGGCGGCTATGTTGGCGCGGTGCGCGCGGCGCAGCTTGGCCTCAAGACGGCCTGCGCCGAAGCCCGCGAAACGCTGGGCGGCACCTGCCTCAACGTCGGCTGCATCCCGTCGAAAGCGCTGCTGCACGGTTCGGAAAAGTATGAGGAATTGGCCAGCGGCGGACTTGCCCGTTACGGCGTAAAGGCCGGCAAAGTCGAACTCGATCTGGCCGCACTGCAGGCTGACAAGGCCGAAGCCGTCAAAGGGCTGACCGGCGGGATCGAATACCTGTTCAAGAAGAACAAGGTCACCTGGCTCAAAGGGCTGGCAACGTTCAAGGACGCCCACACCGTCGAAGTTGGCGGCCAAACGGTGACGGCCAAGGAAGTGGTGATTGCCACCGGTTCTTCGGTCACCCCGCTGCCCGGCGTCGACGTCGATAACGACAAGGGCATCGTGATCGATTCCACCGGCGCGCTCGCGCTGGACCGCGTGCCCGATCATCTGGTGGTGATCGGCGGCGGCGTCATCGGGCTGGAACTGGGTTCGGTGTGGCGCCGGCTGGGTGCCAAAGTCACCGTGGTTGAATTCCTCGATCAACTCCTGCCCGGCATGGACGGCGATATCCGCAAGGAAGCCGCCAAAGTCTTCAAGAAACAGGGCATGGACCTGAAGCTTTCGACCAAGGTCACCGGGGTTGCGGTCAAGGGCAAGAAAGCCACGCTGACGGTTGAACCTTCGGCTGGCGGCACCCCCGAAACGATCGAGGCGGATTGCGTGCTGGTGGCGATCGGCCGCCGCCCCAATGTGTCCGGCCTTGGCCTTGAAACCATCGGGCTGGCGTTGAACGCGCGCGGCCAGATCGAAACCAGCCACGATTTCCGTACCAGCGTAGATGGCGTGCGCGCGATCGGCGATGTGATCCCGGGGCCGATGCTGGCGCACAAGGCCGAAGACGAAGGCATCGCCGTGGCCGAATACATCGCCACCGGCACCGGCATCGTCAACCACGCGGTGATCCCCGGGGTGGTCTATACCAATCCCGAATTTGCGGGCGTAGGCCTGACCGAAGAAGCCGCCAAGGCCGAAGGGCACGATATCAAGATCGGCAAGTTCCCGATGATGGCGAACAGCCGCGCCAAGACCAACCATGAACCCGATGGGTTCGTGAAAGTCATTGCCGATGCCAAGACCGACCGCGTGCTGGGCGCATGGATGGTGGCCAGCGTGGCCGGGACGATGGTGGCGCAAGTGGCGCAAGCGATGGAATTCGGCGCGACCAGCGAAGACATCGCCTATACCTGCCACGCGCACCCAACTCATTCGGAAGCGGTGAAGGAAGCGGCCATGGCCGTTCAGGGCCAAGCCATTCATATTTAAGGCCGACCCATATTTGGGCCGACCCATATCTAAGCCGGCCAGATGCCGAGCAGACTTGAACAAAGAGAACCAACCATGGCCGATACGCAAACCGTCAAGCTGACCAACGACGAAATTGAAATGATCGTCGATGCGCTCGAAGTCGATCTGGAAGGCTATGTCGAAGCCGCCAAGGAAGCGCGCGGCAACAACAACCGCGAAGACGTGGCCACCTTCACCGAAGCCGCCACGCGCATTCAGGCGTTGATGGCCAAGTTGCAGGACCTCGTCGAGGAATAAGGCCGGCCGAACATGACCGGCGCGATCCCCCAATTTCCGGCGATCTTCGATCTGCTTGGCACGGCGGTGTTCGCACTTTCAGGCGCGCTATTGGCGGCGCGCTTGCAACAGACTTTCGTTACCATGGGCTTTTTCGCGCTGGTTACCGGGGTTGGCGGCGGAACGGTGCGCGATCTGCTGATCGGCGCGCCGGTGTTCTGGGTGCGCGATCCGTGGGTGGCCGCGGTGTGCCTTGGGGTGGCGCTGGTGGCGTGGTTCACCCCCCGCAAGTGGTGGGAAGGCGAATTTCTGGAATGGGCCGATGCCGCCGGGCTTGGCGCCTATGCCATGCTGGGCACGGCCAAGGCCCTGGCCTATGCCGTGGCTCCGGTGCCCGCCGTTGTCATGGGGATCGTTACCGGCTGCGTCGGCGGGATCATTCGCGACGTGCTGGCCGGGCGGCCATCGATCATCATGCGCCCCGAACTTTACGTTACCGCCGCCGCACTAACTTCCGCGATCTGTGCCGGCGGCACCGTGCTGGGCTGGCCGCGCGAACTGGTGTGGCCGGCTGCCGCGCTGGCCGGCTTCGCCCTGCGCGGCAGCGCGATCGCGCTGGGCATCCATTTGCCAAGCTATCGCCGCGCTCAGGATTAAACCCGCGGCAATTCTTTCAGTGGACGCGTGGCATCGGCCAGATCTTCGGGCGTGATCGCTGCGGCTTCTTCCACCAGTTTGCGCGCCTGCACGTAATCCTTCATCGCGTTCACCGCATCGATCGCGATCAGCTTGCCAGCTTTGAGGTAAAGCACCGAAAAGCTGCGCGCGGCCGGATCGCCGCGCAGCACCGTGGCATCGTGGCCCGCAGACAGGCCCACCGTTTGCAGTTTCAGGTCATACTGGTTCGACCAGAACCACGGGGTTGCCGTGTAGGCTTCGGGTGCACCAAGGATCGCCTTGACCGCGCACGTGGCCTGATCGTTGGCATTTTGCACGCTTTCCAGCCGAATCACCGCACCTTCGGCAAACTGGCTCGCATGGGCCGCGCAATCGCCGATCGCATAGACGTGCGGCAGGCTGGTGCGGCAGAACTCATCCACGTCCACGCCGTTGCCGCCGGCCGCCCCCGCCGCGATCAAAGCGCCCACGGCGGGGATAATCCCGATCCCGACAATCACCAGTTCGCAGGCAATTTCGCTGCCATCGGCAAGTTTGACCCCAGTCACGCGATCGCTGCCAAGGATTGCATCAACGCCGGTTTCAGTGCGCAAATCCACGCCGTGGGCGCGGTGTTCGGCCTCATAGAACTCTGACAGCTGCGGCCCGGCAACGCGGGCCAGCACGCGCGGCAACACTTCGAGCAAGGTTACTTCCTTGCCCAGCTTGCGCAGCACCGCCGCGGCTTCCAGCCCGATATAGCCGCCGCCGATCACCACCACCCGCGTCACCCCGGCCAGTTCGCCCAGGATCGCATCGGCATCATCGCGGGTCCGCACGCCATGCACGCCCGGCAGGGCCGCGCCGGGGATCGTCAGCCGCCGCGGATCACCGCCGGTGGCCCAGATCACATCGCCATAGGTGGCGCTGCGTCCATCCGATAGGCGCACACTGCGCGCGGCGGGATCGATCGCCGTCACTTCAGTGCCCAGCACCAGATCGATGTCCTTGCCGGCCCAGAAATCCGGCTGGCGGATGTAAAGCCGGTCGAACGTCTTGTCGCCCAGCATGTATTCCTTGGACAAGGGCGGCCGTTCATAAGGCGGTTCGGCTTCACGCCCGATCATGCCGACGCTGCCCGTAAAGCCCTGCTGGCGCAACTGGATCGCCGCGCCTGCGCCGCCTTGCCCCGCGCCCACGATCAATACGTCGTAATGCATGTCCACCCTCGTTGTTATCCGCTATTTTGGCGGTCCTTAACGCGGCGGGCGCAAGGCACAAGGACGATTGCACCCAATCAGGGCATCAGCGCCAGATAACTGCGATAAAGCGTGTAAACTGCCACCACCACGACCAGCATGGCGAACAGGGTGGTCAGCCGCCCCTTTTGCGCCGCCAGCCGCCGCGATGCCGCGGTCCCGATCACGCTGCCGGCCACGCCCCCGGCAATGAAGCTGCCGGCGATCGGCCAATCAACCAGCCCCGAAGCCGCGTAATTGAGCGCCGTGGTCAGCCCGAATGCGCTAACCGCGACAAGCGACGTGCCCACCGCGCGGAACATCGGCATCGCGGTGGATGCAACCAGCCCCGGCACGATCAGGAATCCGCCGCCGATCCCGAAAAAGCCCGATAACGCCCCCGTGCCGAACCCGAACGTGGCCACTTTGGGGAAATTGTCGCGGTTGCAAACCACGCCTTCGACGCCTTCATTCTTGCGCCCGCGGAACATCAGACCGGCCACGACCAGCATCAACAACGCAAACAGGAACAACAGCCGCTGGCCGTCCACCGCTTTGCCCAGGCTTGATCCCGCGAACGCCCCGATCACCCCCGCCAGTGCATAGGCCCCACCGCAGCGCCAGTTGACGTTGCGCGCGCGGGCATGGCTGGCCAGCCCGGCCAGCGCATTCGCGGCCACCGCCAGCGCGCTGGTACCAATCGCCACGTGCGGGTTGTGCACGCCAACCACATAGACCATCAGCGGCACCGCAAGGATCGACCCGCCGCCGCCAACCAGCCCCAGCGTAAAGCCCACCAGCACGCCGCTGAGCGCCGCAAGCGCAAAAGCAAGGTCGCCCGGCATCACAGCAGGTTAAGCGGCAGCTTGAGGTAGCTGGTCCCGTTGGCTTCCGGTTCGGGGAACCGCCCCCCGCGAATATTCACCTGCACCGAAGGCAGGATCAACCGCGGCATATCCAGCGTGGCATCGCGGGCTTCGCGCATTGCCACGAACTGGTCCTCTGCAATCCCATCGTGCACGTGGATATTACCGGCCCGCTGCGCCGCGATGGTGGTTTCCCACACAAACTCGGTGCGATCGGGTGCCTGATAATCGTGGCACAGGAACAACCGCGCGCACCCCGGCAAATCCAGCAACCGCCGAATCGAACGATACAGCGCCCGCGCATCGCCGCCCGGAAAGTCGCAGCGGGCGGTGCCATAATCGGGCATGAACAACGTATCGCCGACGAACACCGTATCGCCGATCACATACGCCAGACAAGCCGGGGTATGGCCTGGCACATGCACGGCAATGGCATCGATCCCGCCCACGGCAAAGCGCGCGCCATCATCCATCAACTGATCGAATTGCGATCCATCGCGCGCGAAACTGGCGGGTTCGTTGAACACCCCGGCGAACGTTTCCTGCACGGTGCGGATCGCACTGCCGATCACCAGTTTTCCGCCCAACTCTGACTGTAAAAACGGCGCGGCGGACAAGTGATCGGCATGGGCGTGGGTTTCCAATAGCCAGTCCACCCCCAACCCTTCAGCGCGGACGTAATCGACCACGGCCTGCGCGCTGGTGGTGCTGGTCCGCCCCGAAGCCTGATCAAAATCGAGCACCGGATCAACAATCGCAGCGCGGCGGGTAACGGGATCGTGGACCACATGGGTGGCGGTGAAGGTGGCCGGATCGAAGAACGTCCGCACCACCGGCTGCTGCGCGGCAGCGATAGCCGCGTTCACAATCGCGCTGGCCTGAACAAGGATCGGATCATGCATCGCCATAACCTCCTGCCACCGCGTCACATCGCTTACGCGGACTACAATATCGTTGTTGACTAATATTCATAATTAATCATATTAGCAACATCAAATATTAAATCGTGCCCTCACCTAATTCTGCTGCGGCTTGCGCCAGCCTGCGAAACCCCTAAGTAACAGGTCTGCCATGAAACCTAGCGATCTTTCTGTCCTCAAGGCCAATGCCGCAGCGATGGCCACCCGGCTCAAGCTGCTCAGCCATCCTGAACGGCTGCTGATGCTGTGCCGGCTGGACGAAGGCGAAGCATCGGTGGGCGAACTGATCGATCTGGTTGGCCTGTCGCAATCGGCGGTATCGCAACACCTTGCGTTGCTGCGCGATGAAGGCGTGGTGGGGATCCGCGGCGAAGCGCAGACCCGGTATTACCGGCTGACCGATCCGGTGGTGCAATCGATCATCCGCGCGCTGTGCCTGATCTGTGACGAGCAAGGCGGATAACCACACTTGCCCTGACCGATAGCGATTGACGGCACATTTTCCCGGCTGCGATCAATCGCGCTTGCGCCAACCGCGATAGTCTGAAAACGTCCCGTCCAAACAGGGAGCAGGATAATCAGATGAACGGTGCCGAAGCTTTTGTTGGAACGCTGAAGAATTGCGGAGTTGAAGTTTGCTTCGCCAATCCCGGCACATCGGAAATGCAGCTGGTTGCCGCGGTTGATCGTACCCATGGGATGCGCGCGATCCTCGGGCTGTTCGAAGGCGTGGTGACGGGCGCGGCCGATGGTTATGGCCGCATGGCAGATAAGCCCGCGGTCACGCTGCTCCACCTCGGCCCCGGCCTTGGCAACGGGCTGGCCAATTTACACAATGCCCGGCGCGCCGGCAGCCCGATCATCAACATGGTTGGCGATCACGCCACGTATCACCTGCACTACAATGCCCCGCTGACGTCCGATGCCCACGGCGTTGCCCGACCGATGTCTGATTGGGTGCGCGTTTCCACTTCTGAACGCGATCTGGCGCAGGCGGGTGCCGAAGCCTTTGCCGTGGCGCAAAGCTATCCGGGCAAAGTTGCCACGGTCATCGTTCCGGCCGACCACGCGTGGACCGAAGGTTCGGCGATGGTCGCCGTCCCCACCCTGCCCGCCGCCGCCAAAGCCCCGGACGAAGCAATCGCCGCGGCCGCCGCGGCGCTGCAGGCTGAAACTGGGCCAAAGTGCCTGTTCTTGGGCGGACGGGCGCTGCGTGAAGGCGCGTTGATCGAAGCAGGCCGGATTGCCGCCGCCACCGGCGCGCGCCTGATCTGCGAAACTTTTGCCACCCGCCACCAGCGCGGCGCAGGCCGGGTAGCAGTCGAAAAACTGCCCTATTTTGGGGAGCAGGCGCAGGCCTATCTGGCCGAATTTCGCACTATTGTGTTCGTCGGCACCGAACCGCCGGTGTCGTTCTTCGCCTATCCCGGCAAGCCCAGCTTCCTGTCCCCGCCCGAAGCGCAACTGGTGCGTCTGGCCTCGCTGCGCGAAGATGCCCATCACGCACTGGCCGGGCTGGCCGCGGCACTCAATGCCCCGGCCCAGCCCGCACTGATCCAGCCGGCGGCCCTGCCTCCGGCCGAACCGGGCCAGCTCAACGCCGCCAACCTTGGCGCAATTCTGGCCGAATTGCTGCCCGAAAACGCCATTGTTTCGGATGAAGGGGCAACCCAGGGCGGGGCCAGCTTCGTGATGACCGCCGGGGCCAAGCCGCACGATTGGTTGCAGTTGACGGGCGGTGCGATCGGCCAAGGATTGCCGCTGGCAGTGGGCGCTGCGGTGGCCTGCCCCGATCGCAAGGTGATCGCGCTGCAGGCCGATGGCAGCGGGATGTACACCAACCAAGCACTGTGGACGATGGCGCGCGAAAATCTGGACGTGACCACCATCATCCTCAACAACGGCTCTTACGCCATCCTCAACATCGAACTGATGCGCGTGGGCGTGCAGAACCCCGGCCCCAAAGCGCTGTCGATGCTGGATCTCAAGAACCCGGCGATCAACTGGACCGAAATCTCGCAAGGGATGGGCGTGCCAGCAGTGCGGGTCGATACCGCCGAAGCCTTCCGCACGGCGCTCAGCGATGCCCTCGCCCACAAGGGACCGCGGCTGATTGAGGCGCTGCTCTGATGGGCGGGTCGCTCAACCTGCTGCCCGCCGCTTATGCGGATTTCCGGCGTGAGGCGGAAAAGCGCCTGCCGCGGTTCCTGTTCGATTACATCGATGGGGGCGCAGGGGCCGAAGTAACTTTGCAGCGCAACACCGCCGATTGGGAAGCCGTGCAGCTGACCCAGAAGGTGCTGTGCGATGCTTCGGCCATGGATTGCTCGGTCGAACTGTTTGGCCGCAAACTGGCGATGCCGCTGGTGCTGGCCCCGGTTGGCATGGGCGGGATGACCACCCGCCGCGGCGAAGTGCAGGCCAAGCGCGCGGCCGATGCCATGGGGATCGATTTCTGCCTCTCCACCGTGGGCATCTGCCCGATGGAGGAAGTGGCGCAAGTTTCCGATCGGCCGTTCTGGTTCCAGCTTTATATGCTGAAAGACCGCGGGATCGTGCAAGATATCCTTGAACGGGCGCGCGCCCACGGGGTGGAAACGCTGGCTTTCACCATCGATCTGGCGGTGCTGGGCACGCGTTACCGCGATATCCGCAACGGCATGGCTGGTGGGCTTGGCCCTTGGGGGCGGCTGCGTTCGGGCGTGATCGATTATGCGCTGCACCCCGGCTGGGCGATCAACGTGGGGTTGCGCGGCGGCCCGCATGGCTTCGGCACGATTGCGCCTTACGTCCAGCAATCCAAAAACCCCCGCGATTACCTGCACTGGACGGGTAGCCAATTCGATGCCTCGGTCACGTGGCAGGACATCGAATGGCTGCGCAAAATCTGGCCCGGCAAGCTGGTGCTGAAAGGCATCCTCGACATTGACGATGCCAAGCAGGCGGTTGCCATCGGGGCAGACGGGATGATCGTGTCCAACCATGGTGGCCGTCAGCTGGACGGGGCGGCATCCACCGCCGCGATGCTGCCGCGCATTGCCGACGCGGTTGGCGATCAGACCACGCTGCTGGTCGATGGCGGGATCCGTTCAGGGCAAGATCTGGTCCGCGCGCTGGCGCTGGGCGCCAAGGCCGCACTGGTTGGCCGCCCATGGGTGATGGCTTTGGCCGCTGGCGGTGAGGCCGCGCTGACGCGCATGCTGGGCCTGATGAAACAGGACATGCGCACCGCACTGGGGTTGACCGGCGCGATCAACGCCCGCGATGTCAGCCGCAGCGTGTTGCTGGATGGCTAAGCCAGCACTTTGCCCGGATTGAGGATCCCCTTGGGGTCCAGCGCGGTTTTCAGGGTGCGCATCAGGGCGATTTCCTCTGCCGAGCGGCTGATATGCAGCCAGTCGCGCTTTTCCACCCCGATCCCGTGTTCGGCGGAAATCGAACCCTTGTATGGCATCAGCGCGCCATAAACGATGGCTTCGGCGCGGTGGCGGGCGGCATCATCGAACGGACGCGGGCCGACCAGCAGGTGCAAGTTGCCATCACCGATATGGCCGAACACCACCAGCTTGGCTTCGTCCCCCCATGCGGCGCGTACATCATGCTGCACTTGCGCGACATAGTCTTCCATCGCCGTGATCGGCAGGCTGACGTCGAACGTCACCGATGGTAGGGTGTAATGGTACAGCCCTTCGATATCATCGCGGATCGCCCACATCTGCGCGGCTTGCGCCTTGCTGGCCGCGATCACCGCATCAGCCACCAGCCCCTGTTCCAGCGCATCACCCAACACCGCGGTGAACAGATCCGCATCGCGTTCGGGATCAAGCCCGCTCATCTCGGTCAGGATATAGAACCGATGCCCGCCCGGCAGCGGCGGATTGTGCCGGCCGGAAACCAGCGCGATCGGTTCGTAGAAATTCGCCCACATGACTTCAAACGAGGTTAGCCCGCTGCCCAACCGTCGGCCCATGTGCATGAAGAAGCGTTGCACCGCATCGAAACTGTCCAATGCCAGCATCGCGGTTGACGCGCCGAGCGGCGCGCTTTGCAGCTTGAGCACCGCGCGGGTGATGATCCCCAGCGTGCCTTCACTGCCAACGAACAAGTGCTTCAAGTCATAGCCCGCGTTGTTTTTGAGCAGGCTGTTCATCGCGGAAATCACCGTGCCATCGGCCAGCACCGCTTCCACGCCCAGCACGTTGTCGCGCATCATCCCGTATCGCACCACCGAATTGCCGCCAGCGTTGGTGGACAGGCTGCCGCCGATCGTGGCCGATCCGCGCCCGCCCCAATCAACCGCGAACTTCAGGCCTTGTTCGGCCGCGGCTTCCTGCACGGCTTGCACCGCGATCCCGGCTTCCACGGTCATCGTCCGGCCAACCGGATCAACGGTTTCGATCGCGCGCATCCGTTCAAGGGAAATCTGAATATCGCTGGGGGTAGAATCGGTGCCGTGGACCAACCCGGTCAACCCGCCAACCGGCACCACCACCTGCCCGGCGGCATGGCACAGCTTCATCACCGCAGACAGTTCCTGCGTGCTGGCCGGGCGCACCACGGCCAGCGCCTGACACTTCGATAACCCCATCCAGTCCGCAGCACGCAAGGCAACGTCTTCCCCGGTCAGCAGGCCCTTGGGGCCAACCACGGCGGCGATCTGGTCAAGCAAGGCAGTCATTCCGGTATGCTCCAAACGAAACGCCCCGACCGTATCAGCTACGGCCGGGGCGCAAAGGGCAAAATTGCCTGTTTCGTGCTTAATCGAGGCGTTCGATGATGATTGCCGGGGCCATG
>JBDKLL010000124.1:0-13914 GCA_039795595.1 Pseudomonadota bacterium | reverse complement strand
TTAGCGCCGGAATCGGCCTAGCAAACGGATGTGCGCGCCCTAGTCCTCGCGCTCCCGCCATGCAAGTGGGCATACCCCTAGAAACGCCTTAACCGCCCTGAATATTTCCCCAGCTTCCGCCCAAGGCCCCTATTTTTTGAGTTCGCGTTGCAAGGTGGCGTGGGTCTGCTTGCCATAGGGCGGCTTAAAGCCCGAGAGATTGGCGATGTCCAAACCCGACTGGCGATAGACTGCGCGGCAATGGCTGAAGGTCTTGAACCCGTCCTGCCCGTGATAGTTGCCCATCCCCGATGGGCCAACGCCGCCAAACGGCAGATCTTCCATCGCATTGTGGAACAGAACGTCGTTGACCGTAACCCCGCCTGAAATCGTCCGGGTCAACACGCGCTCTTCTTCGGCCTTGTCTGCACCGAAGTAATAGAGGCCCAGCGGGCGGTCGTGCGCGTTGACGTAGTCGATCGCCTGATCGATCGAATCATATGTCATCACTGGCAGGATCGGACCGAAGATTTCTTCCTGCATCACTTTCATGTCATCGGTCACACCGCGCACGATCGTCAGCGGCATCTTGTTGCCGTTCGAGGCTGAAAAATCTTCCCCTGCCGGATTCACTTCGATCAGTTCCGCACCCTTTTCGCGCGCATCGGCAAGATAGCCCTGCAACCGTTCAAAGTTCCGGCCATTGACCACCGACGTATAATCATCGTTAGCCAGCAGCGTGGGATACATCGCCGCGACCCCACCCTTCACGCTTTCGATCACTTCGGCTTCCTGATCGCGTGCAACCAACAGGTAATCGGGGGCAAGGCAGATCTGCCCGGCGTTCATCATCTTGCCCAGTGCGATCCGCTGCCCGGCCTTGGCCTTATCCGCGCTGCGGCCGATGAATGTGGGCGATTTTCCGCCCAGTTCGAGCGTAACCGGGACCAGATTATCCGCCGCGGCGCGCATGATATGGCGGCCCACGCTGGTTGCACCGGTAAAGATCAGGTGATCGAACGCCAGCTTGGAAAACGCCGTGCCCACTTCCACGCCGCCGGTGAATACCGCCATTTCGTCTTCCGCGAAGTATTGCGGCACCACTTCGGCAAACAGATCGGCCACGCGTTCGGTGAATTCACTGGGCTTGATCATCGCGCGATTGCCCGCAGCCAGGATCCCGGCCATCGGCACCATGACCATGCCCACCGGGAAGTTCCACGGAGCGATCACGCCCACCACGCCTTTGGGCTGGTACCGCACTTCGGCCTTGGCCCCGAGCAGCCCGAGCGGGAACAAAGCTTTGCGCTTTTCATTGCGCGACCAGGCTTCGAAATGCTTGCGCGCATGCTTGAGCGCGCTGACCGACGGCATAATATCGCTCATCAAGGTCTGTTCGACGCTGCGATGGCCGAAATCAGCGGATACCGCCTTGGCGAAGGCATCCTTGTGATCAACCAGCAAGGCAATCGCGCGATCGATCCGGTCGCGCCGCACTGCCATCGTTTCCGGCAAAGCGGCGGTAAACGCGCTGCGCTGGGCCTGCAGGACGGCATCCATCCGCTTAATTTCAACGTTGCTCATTGCACTCATCCCATGAAGTTTTGATTTGCCACGGTTGTTGCCGAAGCCGTCGCGCTTGGCAAGAACCCTGCTCCGTACAGGCGTGTTTCGTGACATGCGCCTCTGCGTCATTGCCAATGATGCAGTGCAGCATTATGCCAAGTGCAACACAGTCAAACCGGAAAGGCCGCAGCCATGACCCAGTTTTCATCGCAGGATCCCGTCGTCATTCTTTCATACGCACGCACGCCAATGGGCGGGATGCAGGGCGACCTTTCGGACGTTCCTGCCCCGGAACTGGGCGCGATCGCGGTCAGAGGTGCGGTCGAACGCGCCGGTGTGGATGGCAGCGCAATCGAGCGGATCTACATGGGCTGCGTGCTGTCAGCCGGACTTGGTCAGGCCCCTGCCCGACAGGCGGCGTTGAAAGCCGGGTTGCCGCAGTCGGTCGAAGCTACCACGGTCAACAAGATGTGCGGATCGGGCATGCAGGCGCTGATCATGGGCGCCGAAGCACTGGCATCGGGCAGCATCGATATGGTCGTGGCGGGCGGAATGGAATCGATGACCAACGCCCCCTACTTGCTCAAGAAGCACCGGTCGGGCGCGCGGATCGGGCATGACACGGCCTATGACCACATGTTCCTTGATGGGCTGGAAGATGCCTATGAACCCGGCCGCGCAATGGGTAGCTTTGCCCAAGTTACGGCCGACGAATACCAGTTGACCCGCGAAGCGCAGGATGCCTTTGCGATCGCATCGCTGACCCGTTCGCAGGAAGCTACCGCCAGCGGCAAGTTCGCCCGCGAAATCGTGCCGGTAACGATCAAGACCCGCACCGGCGAAGTGACCATCAGCGAAGACGAACAGCCCAAGAAGGGCCGCCCCGACAAGATCCCCGCCCTGAAGCCGGCCTTCGCCAAGGACGGCACGATCACGGCGGCTAACGCCTCGTCGATTTCCGATGGCGCGGCCGCTCTGGTCGTTACCCGCCAATCGGTTGCCGCGGCGCAGGGCAAGCAGCCCGTGGCGCGGATCGTGGCAATGGCCGCGCACGCGCATGAACCGGCAAAGTTCACCACAGCCCCGGTTGCCGCCATCCAGAAGGTGCTGGACAAGGCTGGCTGGGTGGCAGCCGATGTTGATCTGTTCGAAGTCAACGAAGCCTTTGCCTGCGTGACAATGTTCGCCATGCAGGATTTGGGTATCGCGCATGATAAGGTGAACGTCCACGGCGGCGCCACGGCGCTGGGCCATCCGATCGGCGCATCGGGCGCGCGGATCGTTGCTACGTTGATTTCGGCCTTGCAAACCTATGGCAAAACCAAGGGCGTGGCCGCGCTGTGCATCGGCGGCGGCGAAGCAACTGCGGTGGCGATCGAACTGGTCTAAGTCCGCCCTGCGACAATGAACGCAATTGCTTGCCCGAAGCCGGACCATCGGTTTCGGGCAAGTTCAATTATGCAGGGACTGTCGCGGGTTACGGTGCTCCGGCACCCCACAGGCGGGCCTGTTCGACAAACCCCTTGTGTGGCCCGATTGCGATCGGGCACCAGCCCGCCGCGCAATCCCCAACCAGACCGATCACGCCGGGTTCCACGTTCCAGCGCAGCCGCGCAGCCGCCGAACCCGATTCGCGCATTGGTGCCAATCCCTTACCGATCACGAAGGCAGTCCGTTCGCGCGATAGAAACCGCGCCAGCACCCAGCCCTGCGCGCCATCCGGATCCTGCACCAGACGCCAACCTTCCTTGATCCGCAAAACCTTGAGCGGCAATTGCGGGCGGTGGTAAACCCATGAAATCTGGTAATCTTCTCCCGGCCCCACACGCATGTTCACTTCGGTTTTTCGGATCGACGCCCAATACGGCGTCTCAGCCTCCTGCGCGCGCGCCGGAACTGCGACCAGTCCGGCCAAAGCCGCGCCAATAATGGCAAGGCGGTGGATGAAAGGGCGCATGGGGGGCAAACTGGAACGGGTCATCTGCATGGCAAACCTGATAGCCGCTTGACCGGGCTGCCCGCAACGGCCTAGCGATGGCAATGCCATGACAGTCGTTACCGACACGCCAACTTCGCGCCGCGTCAGCGGCAAACCCCGCGTCCGGGTAACGCGCCGCCTGCTGCCATCGGTTGAAGCGCGGATGGCCGAACTGTTCGATGTCGTGCCCAATCTGGCAGATCTGCCACTATCACGCGCCGAACTGGTGGCTGCGATGAGCGATTGTGATGTGTTGGTTCCCACCGTTACCGACCGGATCGACGCGGCGATGCTGGAAGAAGCCGGCGAGCGGCTGGGCCTGATCGCTAATTTCGGGGCCGGTATCGAACATATCGACCTTGCCGCCGCCCGCGCTCGCAAGGTGATGGTAACCAACACCCCCGGCGTGTTCACCGACGATACCGCCGATCTGACGATGATGCTGATCCTTTCGGTTCCGCGACGACTGGGCGAAGGCAGCCGACTGGTGCGCGATGGGCAATGGACCGGCTGGGCGCCGTCAACCATGCTTGGGCGCAGCATTGGTGCAAAACGCCTGGCGATCGTGGGCATGGGCAGGATCGGGCAGGCCGTGGCCCATCGCGCCCGCGCGTTCGGGATGGACGTGGTTTATCATAACCGGCACCGCCTGCCGCCCAGCATCGAAACCATGTTGGGGGCGCGGCACGAACCCGATCTGGACCGCCTGATCGCGGAGGCCGATGTGCTGACGCTGCATTGCCCCGGCGGCCCCAGTACCCACCATTTGCTCGATGCCCGCCGGTTCGCCACGATGAAGCCCACGGCTTACGTCATCAACACTGCGCGCGGCGATCTGATCGATGAAGACGCTCTGGTGCACGCCTTACAAAGCGGCCAGATCGCCGGTGCCGGGCTGGATGTCTATGCCCGCGAACCCAAAGTCGATCCGCGTCTGATCGCCCTGCCCGGCGTTATCACCCTGCCCCACATGGGCAGCGCCACGATCGAAGGGCGCGAACATGCCGGCGAAAAGGTTATCGCCAATATTCGTTTCTGGATGGATGGCCATCGCCCGCCCGATCAGGTGCTTGAGGGCTGGGCATAAAGGCAGAAGGATGGGCATAATCGCCCGCCTGCACCACTATGGCTTGCATCTGTTGCAATCGTTGTCCTATGCGCTCGGCGCACAGCCGCGCAGCGCGGCAGCGGGAGAATTTTCGGTATGCGCAAGTTTTCGGCCATCGGCCTGGCTGCGGCTTTGACGCTGCTGCCCGTTGCAGCACTGGCGCAAGCCAGTTCCCCCAGCCCAAGCGACAGCGGCGATACCGCGTGGATTCTGATTTCATCGGCGCTGGTGCTTTTGATGACAATGCCCGGTTTGACGCTGTTTTACGGCGGGCTGGTGCGGGCCAAGAATTTCCTGTCGGTGCTGGTGCAAGTTGGCGCGATTGCCGCGGTTGCCTCGCTGCTGTGGATCGTTTGCGGGTATACCATTGCGTTCGGGGCGGTCACCAATGGCTGGCTGGGCGCTGGCAGCGCAGTGATGCTGCATGGCCTTGCCGCGGTTCGCGCCAATACGCTGCTGCCGGAAAGCGCGTTTGCGTTGTTCCAACTGGTGTTCGCCGCAATCACCCCGGCGCTGATGGTTGGCGCCTGGGTTGATCGCGCGCGATTCGGGTGGGTTGTTGGCTTCTGCGCGCTGTGGAGCCTGATCGTCTATGCCCCGGTGGCACACTGGATCTGGGGCGGTGGCTGGCTCGCCACGTCGTTCGGCACGCTTGATTTCGCTGGTGGGATCGTTGTCCACACCACGGCGGGCGTTTCGGCGCTGGTCGCGGCCATAATGCTTGGCAAGCGACAGGGCTTTCCCCGCACGCTGATGCTACCCCACGCGCCTTCGCTGACGATGGCAGGCGCAGCCTTGCTGTGGGTTGGCTGGTTCGGCTTCAACGGCGGTTCGGCCTTGGCCGCCAACAACAGCGCCGCGGTGGCGATCATCAATACCCACGTGGCCGCATGCATGGCCGCACTGGTCTGGATCGGTATCGAACGCTTCAGCGTGGGCAAGCCGACCAGCGTGGGGTTTGCCACCGGCGCAGTGGCCGGGCTGGCCACGGTTACGCCCGCTGCCGGATTTATCGCGCCAGAAGCCGCGATGCTGCTCGGCGTGTGCGCGGCGGCGGTGTGTTACCCAATGATCCTCTTGGTCAAGCGCCGCTTCAAGATTGACGATTCGCTGGATGTGTTCGCGGTTCACGGGGTAGGCGGGATCATCGGATCGCTGCTGCTGGCCGTGCTGATCAGCCCCACGCTGGGCGGCAGCGGTTATGCCGCCGGGGCTTCGATGCTGAGCCAGATCAAGGCCCAGTTCGTGGGCGTGGGCGTGGTGGCACTATGGTCCGCTGCGGCCAGCGCGGTAATTGCGCTCACCGTTGCAAAAGTCATCCCGATGCGGGTCACTGGTGACGATGAGACCGAAGGGCTTGACCTTGCCAGCCATGGCGAGCGGGCGTGGGAATTCGACTGAACCTGATCACACCCGCATCACACACAAACAAAACAGGGCGGCACCCAGCGGTGCCGCCCTGTTTTGTTTGTTGCCGGCCCGTTTTGTTGTGGCCGCCACAATTCTGCGGCTTAATCGCCGGTCAGGATCCGATCGACCAGTTGCTTCACCGTAGGGGTGAAGTTGTTCGAATAGAACGGGTCCTGCTTGAAACGGTATGCCGCGTGCCCGGCGAACATCAGGTTTTCGGCGATGTTCCCGCCGTGAGCGATGTTCTGCAGCGTTTTCTGAATGCAGAAGCTGCGTGGATCGGCCAGTCGACCGGTTGAATAATCGTCATGGTCCTTCCACGACGAAAACCCGCAATGTGACAGACAGCCCATGCAATCGGCCTGATCCTTGCGGATCAGTTCACGATCATCGGGGGTAACGAACACCACGGTATCATCTGGGGTGCGAACCGCCTGCGTGAACCCCTGGGCAACCCAGCCCCGTGCACGCTCGCGATCGTGGGGTGTGACCCAGAAGTTCTTGCCTTTCACGCCAACATCAAGCTGCACGGTATGATCGCCGGCCTCAACCCGCGAATACGGGATCTGACGTTCGGAACGGGCTTCAAGTTCCCGCAGGAACGGGTTGCGCACCGCCGAGGAATAGAACCCGGTCGGCGAAAAGCGGTGGAGCAGCACGTCACCCGGTTCCAGCGTGCGGAGGTGGTCCTTCCACGCTTGCGGGATCGGGCTTTCCTGCGTCAGCAACGGGCGCGTCCCGAACTGGAAGGCGATGCTGCCCAGTTCCGGGTTATCGATCCAGTCGTTCCATTCGCGCAGCGCCCAAACCCCGCCGGCCATTACGATCGGCACGGTTTCAGGCACCCCTTCAGCACGCATGGTTTCGCGCAGCTCCTTGACCCGCGGATAAGGATCTTCCGGCTGGCGCGGGTCTTCGGCGTTGGACAAGCCATTATGGCCGCCTGCCAGCCACGGATCTTCATACACCACCGCGCCCAGCAACTGCGGCACTTTGTGATAGGCGCGCTTCCACAGCGCCCGGAACGCGCGCGCGGAACTGATGATCGGGAGGTAATAGACGTTAAAGCGTGCCGCGATTTCGGACAGCTTGTAAGGCATCCCGGCCCCGCAAGTCACCCCGGTGACCAGCCCCTTGGTGCGTTCAAGCACGCCTTCAAGGATCTGCTGCGCCCCACCCATTTCCCACAGCACGTTGATGTTGATCGCGCCGTTGCCACCAGAAATCGCGTGCGCCCGGCGCACCTGTTCGACCGCCCCTTCGATACCATAGCGGATCAGCTGTTCGTGGCGTTCCTTGCGGGTCAACTGCTCATAAACCTGGGGAACGATCTTCCCTTCGGCGTCGTAAAAATCAGCATTCACGGCACTGACTGTGCCAATCCCGCCGGCAGCAGCCCACGCGCCGGCGCTGGCATGATCGGAAACGGCCACGCCCTTGCCGCCTTCGACCAGCGGCCAAACTTCACGCCCACCGTAAAGTATCGGCTTCAAACCTTTGAAAGTCATTGCGTTCCCGTCTTCCCTTTGGCCGTTATGCACGGCTTGATCGCAGCTGGCTCTGGCCGGGGGCCAGAGGCTTCGAACTGCGCGTAGTATCCATTGAGTTCGGGCTTACGAACAAATTCGACCAAACGAAAGCCCACGGCCTGAAATTCACAGAAAAGCAGCGCGGGCGCGATCCCGTGCTGGTCGGTTGCGCGATCCACATCAACCACCACCACCTGCCCGCCGCGCCGCAACGCTGGGCGCAAGCGCCACAGAAACGCATATGGTTCGGATACTTCGTGATACATGTGAACCATCAAGACGCGATCAAAGCTGCCAGAAGGCAACCGAGGGTCATCGACCGCGCCCAGTTTGATCGAAATGTTATCCAGCCGTTCCCGTTCGACGCGATGACCAAGCTGCTGCAAGGCTGCGGGATCGATGTCCTGCGCCAGCACACGCCCCTTGGGACCGACCCGTTCCGACAGGCGAACGGTGTAATACCCTGCCCCGGCTCCGATATCGCCAACGACCGCCCCCGGCCCAATGCCGGCCAGATCCATCACGACTTCGGCTTCACCCAGATTATCGCGCTGGTCTTCCGCGGCAAATTCGGTGCCACCCTGCACCGAAACCGGGCGATCCGCACGCGGAAAGGCGCGCGCGGTTTCAGGGCGATCAAGATCATCAGCCGGCCTGGAGCAGGCCCCCGCCCCCAGCGCAAGGCACAGGGCGCCCAACCGGACGATCAATCAACGTCCTCCACGGCCACCTGTTCACCGGTAACCCGCTGGGCCAAGGCTGCAGCCATGAATAGATCGAGCGCGCCATCCAGCACGTCAGCCGGGGTTGGCGAAGTGTGCCCGGTGCGCAAATCCTTCACCATCTGATAGGGTTGCAGCACGTACGAACGGATCTGGTGGCCCCAGCCAATATCGCTTTTGGAAGCGTGTTCGGCGCTGGCGGCTTCTTCACGCTTGCGCATTTCTTCTTCGTAAAGACGCGCCTTCAGCATCCCCATCGCGATTTCGCGGTTCTTGTGCTGCGAACGGTCAACCTGACTGGCGACAACGATGCCCGATGGCACGTGGGTGATGCGCACCGCGGAATCGGTGGTGTTAACGTGCTGTCCGCCCGCCCCCGATGCCCGGTAAGTATCGATCCGCAAGTCAGCCGGGTTGATGTCGATTTCAAAGCTATCGTCGATCACCGGGAACACCCAGACCGAACTGAAGCTGGTGTGGCGCCGCGCGGAGCTGTCGTAAGGACTGATCCGAACAAGCCGGTGAACCCCGCTTTCGGTTTTGGCCCAACCATAAGCGTTCTCGCCCTTGACCAGAATCGTCGCCGATTTGATCCCCGCCTGTTCGCCCGCTTGGTATTCGATCACATCGACCTTGAATCCACGCTTTTCGGCCCAGCGGGTGTACATCCGCAGCAGAATTTCGGCCCAGTCCTGGCTTTCGGTACCACCCGCCCCGGCATGAATTTCGATATATGTATCGTTGGCATCGGCTTCACCGGCCAGCAGCGCCTGCACCTTATCGGCATCGGCCTTCGCGGCCAGCGCAGCGAGCGAGGCCACGCCTTCATCGATCGTCGCCTCATCGCCTTCAAGTTCGCCCAGTTCGACGTATTCGATCGCATCGGCCATCTGCTGCCCGATCGAATTGACCGTGCCGATCGCAGCTTCCAGCCGGCGCCGTTCGCGCATCACGGCTTCGGCTTCTTTTGGGCTGTTCCACAAGTTCGGGTCTTCCACCCGGGCGTTCAGTTCATCAAGCCGCCGCAGCGCACGATCCCAATCCAGGAACTTGCGAACCAGTGCCAGCGCAGCTTCGATCTGGTCGATATGGGCCTGCCCTTCGGCACGCATGACGGGGTAACTCCAGACAAGAGGGTGCGCAGCGGGCGCATCGACGCGGGCTGCCATTGCCGCTCCGCTTAGCGCACGGCGGCCGATTGTAAAGCATTCGCTAGCGGATAGTGCCCGCCTGCAGGCCCCGCACGGTGTCCAGCGTTACCCGCACGTGATCACGGTAATCCATGTTGCTGTACGCCAGCTTGATCCGACCATCGCGCCCGATCACGTAACTGGTGCGCTTGGTCATGCTGACCAACCCGCCCAGCGGACCCAGCAAGGCCACGTCATAAGCCTTGATGATCGAACCGCTGGCCACGCCAACGGGGAATTTGTCGCGGCAATGTTCGGTCGAAAACTTTTGCTGGGTTGCAAGGCTGTCCGCCGACAGGCCAATCACGGTGGCCCCGGCCTTGGTGAAATCATCCATCGCTTCGGCAAAGGCGCGGGCTTCCAACGTGCAGCCCTGCGTGAAACTCTTGGGATAGAAGTACAGCACCACCGGCCCCTTGCGCAGGGCCTGCCCCAATTGGAAGACGATCGGTTTGCCGGCCAGTGCGCCTTGGGTCACGAAATTGGGGGCCGCCGCGCCCAGCGGCAGGTCCGCCATGGCGCTGGCAGGAAGGGCGAACGCGGCAACGGCCGCTGCGAGTGCGAACAGCTGTTTGGTCATAGCTGAATTCTGCGACTGATTCGCAAAAAAGTCCAGCTATTGCACGATCACGCTGCTGTCGGGTTCGATCTGGGTCTCGTCCGCCTGCTGCTGATCGCGGGCCGCAGCCCCCTTGCGAACCGCTGCGATCAAGGCATCGCGCTGATCGGCAAGGTTGCTGACATCACCACGTTTGGGTTCGGCATCGGCCTTGAACGCTTCCCAGATCACCGACGATTTCGGATCAGCGCTGGGTTCGCCTTCAAACACGCGCTTGCCGGTAACCCGATCAATCTTGATCATGTAGATATCTGACGGGGCCAGGAACGGGCGATGATCCCACCGACTGCGGGTTTGCATCACGAACTGCTTGAAAATCGGCGCAGCGAAAGTTCCGCCCTGCACATACCCGCCCAGCGAACGGGGCTGGTCATAGCCAAGGTATACCGCCCCGACGATATTTTGCGATCCCCCGGCAAACCACACGTTGGTCGGGCCTGATGTGGTCCCGGTCTTGCCGAACAGCGGCAGGCCAAGATCGCGCAGCACCACCGCTGTCCCGCGGGTAACCACGCCTTCCAGCATATGCACCACCTGATAGGCCGTGCGGGGATCCATCACCTGCTTGCCGCGCACGGGCAGGCGCGGCATGGCCTTGCCGTTCCACTGCGCCATGTTGCACTGTTCGCAGCGGCGGTTATCAGCCCGCCAGATCACCTTGCCGTTGCGATCCTGCACGTAATCGATCAGCGACTGGGCATATTGCACGCCGTTGTTGGCCAAGGCCGCATAAGCATTGGTCATTTGCGCAACCGTGGTTTCCCCCGCACCCAGCGCATAAGACAAATAGGGTGGATACTTGCCGATCCCCATCCGCGCGATCTGCGCCACCACCCGGTCCATCCCGGTATCGTTGGCGATATGCACCGTCATCAGGTTGCGCGATTGCTCCAACCCCCAGCGCATCGTGTGGGTACCACCCGCCCCGCGCATATCGAAATTGCGGAAGCACTTCTGGCCAAGCGCCGCGCCTTGATAGACGCAGAACGCCCCATCAACCACTTCGCTGGCCGGGGTCATCCCGAAATCCAGCGCGGTGCCATAAACAAACGGCTTGATCGTCGAACCCGGCTGGCGCTGGGCCTGCGTGGCACGGTTGAAGCTGCCCAGCCCGGCATCGAACCCGCCCTGCATCGCATAGACCCGGCCGCTGCGCGGATCTTGCGCCATCATCCCGCCCGACACTTCGGGAACGATCCGCACCGCCCAGGCATTGCCGGATGGGGCGGCGGCGATCACATCGCCAGTCTTGAGCCCATCGGGCAGGCCAACCAGCGGCGCGGTCTTGCCATCCGAAAAACCGATCGTCGCCCGCGATCCGCTGCGGCTGACGACCACACCCACCCGCCAGTCTTGATAATTAACCGACTTGTTGAGCGCGGCGAGCTGCGATTGCCAGTCATCCGGGTCCAGCTTGATCCGGTCGATCGGCCCGTGCCAACCCTTGCCCGAAGCATACCGCATCAGCCCCGCACGCAGCGAATCTTGCGCGGCCTTCTGCAATTCCGGATCCAGCGAAGTGCGCACCCACAGCCCGCCGGCATAAATGCTGTTCGGCCCATCTTCGGCGCTTTCGCCGTATTTGGCGATCAAATCGCGGCGCACTTCCTCGACGAAGTAAGCCACCGAGGAATCATAGCTTTCGCTGCGCCGCGGGATCACGCCCAGTGGCTGGGCCTTGGCCTGTGCGGCTTGAGCCGCGTTAACCGCGCCGTTGCGCACCATCTGGTCCAGCACCCAATTGCGCCGGGCGATGGCCTGCGCGGCATATTTGGTGCGGCCATAGGTTTCAGGGGCCTTGGGCAGGATTGCCAGAAACGCGCTTTCAGCAAGCGACAGCTGATCAACATCCTTGCCGAAATAGGCCCGCGCCGCCGCCTGCACACCGAAACTTTGCCGGCCGAGCGGAATTTCGTTGAGGTACAATTCCAGGATCTGCGGCTTGGTCAGCACGCTTTCCATCCGCCGCGCAAGGATCATTTCCTTGAACTTGCGGGTAACGGAATATTCGTTGCCGATCAGGATGTTCTTGGCGACTTGCTGGGTGATCGTTGAACCGCCCTTGGCCCGGCGGCCCGAACCGAACTTGACCGCATAATCGATCACCGCGCCGGCCAGCCCCGGGTAATCAATCCCGCCGTGCGACCAGAACGTGCGATCCTCAGCCGAAATGAACGCATTCTTCAGTTGTTCGGGGAAATCGACGTAGCGCAGCTGCACCCGGCGTTCGCGGGCGTAGGAATAGACGATCTCACCGTTAACCCCGCGCACCATCGTCGGCAGCGGCGGCTGATAGGTCAGCAAGCTGTCGGCCGAGGGCAGGTTGCGGGTCACGGTGGCCCACAACAGGAAGTTGAAAACCACCAACACGCCCAGCAGGTATCCGCCGCGGCGGAACCACACGCTGGCGTGCCACTGTTCGCGCGCCCACACCCCGATCGGGTGTTCGCGCAGCACGCCCCACAACCCTTCGACCAGCCCGCGCGCTTCACGCCGGATGCGCAGGTGGGTAGATTCGGGGGCTTGCGGATCGGTCATTGCGAAGGCCCCTAGCACGCCGCTGCGGCGGTTTGCCAGCAGCTTCCACCGCGGCAGCCACAGGTTTCAGGGTGCAAATTTCAGGTTTGCGGTGCGGGGCTGCCCACCGGGGCAGACTGCCGCGCGAAAAACACCCGGATTGCCTTGGCGACCGTTTCGGCGAAAGTCTGCCGGCCCACGGCTGCGGTCACCCGGGCCACATCGGCCGGATTGTTGATGTAGCCCGTTTCGAACAGGATCGACGGCATATCGGGGGCCTTGAGCACGGCAAACGCCGCCGATTGCACGGTTCGTTCGCGAAACGGGATGCGGCCCTGCCCTTCGCGCAGGATCAGCGCGCCGAGTTGTTCGGAATCGGCCAAGGCTTCACGCTGCGACAGGTCGACCAAAATGGCGCTGACCGCATCACTTTGATCCAGCAGGCGGATGTTGTTGACCACATCGACAGCGTTTTCGCGTGCTGCAATCTTGTTTGCAGCTTCGTTCGAACCCTTGGCTGAAAGGGTGTAGATGGTTGCGCCTTCGGCCCCGCTGGCCGCGGCGGTGCTATCCGCGTGGATCGAAATGAACAGATCGGCACCCAACTGCCGCGCGATGGCTGAACGTTCGGGCAGCAGGACGTAACGGTCATCGCTGCGGGTCAAGGCCACCCGCACCCCGCCACCGCGCAGCAATTCATCCCGCAAAGCCAGCGCCAGCGCCAGCGCCACGTCCTTTTCGCGCACCCCGGAACCCATCGCGCCGGGATCCTTGCCGCCGTGGCCGGGATCGATCACCACCAGTGGCCGACTGGCATCGAGCGGACCGGCCACCGTCGGCAGCGCTGCCCGCGCCCCGGCCGATGGCAGCGGCACCTTGATGACATAGTCATATCCGCCCGCCGCCGCGCCCAGCGCCCGTCCGGCAGCGATCGCCCCGGCGAGTATCACCACCGGTGCTAAACAAATTGCAATGATTGTAAGGGTACGGCGCATTGGCAAGGTGAGTAGATTCTTGGACCGCACCACGCAATCGTTGATCGCACGCTGCTGCAACCAACTTGCCGCGCGCCTCAAGCGATGCTAGTCGTTCGCAAATTCGGGGTAAGCCGCCCCGGCCCGTTGTGGCCACCCTTGCAAAAGCAAGTCGTGGCCCTCACTTGGGGTCGGCACGGCTTTGCCGATGCCCTTATCCGGACCATCTGTCCGGGCCAACCAGGTTGATGCCGGAAATGAAAAGCCTTTTGCCGTTCTGCCAGCTGCTTGCCCACGGGCCGGCGGCGTTGCGGACGGCAGG
>JBDKLL010000123.1:0-5280 GCA_039795595.1 Pseudomonadota bacterium | reverse complement strand
GCGGCTCTCGCGGGCGTGTGTTCGTCCGCGCTCGCACTGGAACGGGGCCGTAGCTCAGATGGGAGAGCGCGTCGTTCGCAATGACGAGGTCAGGGGTTCGATCCCCCTCGGCTCCACCAGTGGCGATGTTCTTTCCTGATGTGGTAGGCTGCTTGTCGCTAACCACTTACGCGACACCCGATCACCATGCATTTTCTCGATCAGGCCAAAATTTATATTCGCGCTGGCGCTGGTGGCCCCGGGGCGGTTTCGTTCCGGCGCGAAAAATACGTCGAATATGGCGGTCCCGATGGCGGTAACGGCGGCAAGGGCGGCGATATCATCTTCGAAGCGGTGGCCGGGCTGAACACCCTGATTGATTTCCGGTATACCCAGCACTTCAAGGCGCAGCGCGGGGTCCACGGATCGGGCAAGAACCGCAACGGTGCGGCGGGCAAGGATCTGGTGATCAAGGTGCCGATCGGCACGCAGATTCTGGATGACGACCGCGAAACCGTGCTGGCCGATCTGACCGAAGCCGGGCAGCGCATCACCCTGCTGGAAGGCGGCTTGGGCGGGCGCGGCAACGCCAGTTATAAGACCAGCACCAACCGCGCCCCGCGCCAGCACCAGCCGGGGCTGCCGGCGGAAGAACTGTGGGTGTGGCTACGTCTAAAATTGCTGGCCGATGTCGGGCTGGTCGGGCTGCCCAATGCCGGCAAGTCCACCTTCATCAACCAGATCACCAACACCAAGGCGAAAGTGGGCGATTACGCGTTCACCACGCTGCGCCCGCAGTTGGGCGTGGTGCGCCACCGCAACCGCGAATTCGTGCTGGCCGACATTCCCGGCCTGATCGCGGGCGCCGCGGACGGTGCCGGGGTCGGGGATCGTTTTCTCGGCCATATCGAGCGTTGCCGGGTGTTGATCCACCTGATCGACGTCAACGGCACCGATCCGGCCGAAGCGCTCGAAATCGTCGAGGAAGAACTGGCGGCCTATGGCGGCGGGCTGGATGAAAAGCCGCGGCTGATCGCGCTGAACAAGATCGATCTGGTCGACCGCGAACTGGTTGATGCGTTCATTGCCGAACTGAAAGCCGCCGGGGCCGAACGCGTGTTCCCGATTTCCGGTGCCAGCGGCAAGGGGCTGGATGCGTTGCTCGATGCGGCGCTGGCATACTTGCCAGCCGCAACGATCACCGAACGCCCCGATGGCGAGCGCGAGGAAGACGACGATACACCGTGGTCACCATTGTAAGCTGAACCCGCTGCCGGTTCGCGCGGGCGCGTGAACGTGAACAAAAACTTGCGACATTGCACCCATCCGCTAAGCCCGCGGCATGAAGATTGCCCGTCTATCCGATCTGGCTGATCTGGCCACTTGCCCCCGTTTGGTGGTCAAGGTTGGTTCGTCGTTGTTGGTTGGCAAACAGGGCGTGCGCCAGCACTGGTTGGAAGGTCTGGTCGCGGAAATCGCCGCAGCGCGCGCGCGCGGGCAGGATGTGATCGTGGTGTCATCGGGCGCGATTGCGCTGGGGGCGGCCACGCTGGGGCTGGATAAGGGCGGGCGCGGCAGCCTGGCCGATGCGCAAGCTGCCGCCGCGGTGGGGCAGATCGCGCTATCGGGCCTGTGGGCGCAGTTGCTATCGGCCCACGGCCTAACGGCGGCGCAATTGCTGCTGACGCTGGAAGATCTTGAGGACCGCCGCCGTTACCTGAACGCCACGGCCACGCTGACCCGGCTGCTTGATGCCGGGGCAGTGCCGGTGATCAACGAAAACGACAGCGTTGCCACGCAGGAAATCCGCTTTGGCGATAACGATCGGCTGGCGGCGCGCGTGGCGCAGGCGGCGCGCGCGGATGCGGTGCTGCTGCTGTCAGACGTCGATGGCTTGTTCGATCGCAATCCGGCCCAGCCCGGTGCGGTGCGGCTGGCCGAAGTCCATGGCGTTACCGCCGAAATCCACGCGATGGCGACCGGGGGTTCCTCATCGGGCATGGGCTCGGGTGGGATGACATCGAAATTGCAGGCCGCGGAAATTGCCGAACGCGCGGGGATCGCACTCGCGATCGCCAGCGGGCTGCACGATGCGCCGATCGCGCGGGCCTGCGCCGAAGGGATCGGCACGCTGTTTGTCCCGCGGCGCAAGGATGCCGCGCGCAAGGCATGGCTGGGCGGACGATTGCGGTTGAAAGGCGCGTTGACGGTTGATGCCGGGGCGGCCCGGGCATTGGGCCGGGGCGGCAGCTTGCTGGCCGCCGGGATCACGGCGGTTGAAGGCGAATTCCAGCGCGGGGATGCCGTGGCAATCCGCGATCAGGCCGGCACCACGCTGGCGCATGGTTTGGCGGAATACGAGGCGCTGGAATGTGCCCGCCTGATGGGCACCCAATCGGCAGAGCATGCCGCGCTGCTGGGCTATACACCGCGGTCGGCCGTGGTCCACCGCGATCAGATGGTCCTGCTGTGATCCTTGCGATTACCGGGGCGACCGGGTTTGTCGGGCAGGCATTGCTTGATTGGGCCGAGCAGACCGGGATCGCCGTGCGCGCGCTGACCCGCCGGCCGCAGCCGGTGCGGAGCGGGGTCGCTTGGATCAGCGGCGATTTGCACACGCCGGCGGCGCTGCGCGAACTGGTGCGCGGGACCGATGCGGTGATCCACGTGGCGGGCGTGGTCAATGCTGCTGATCCTGCCGGGTTCGAAGCGGGCAACGTCACCGGCACGCGCGGCGTGATCGAAGCGGCGCAGGCCGAAGGCGTGGCGCGGTTCATTGCCGTATCATCGCTGTCGGCGCGGGAACCGGATCTTTCGGTTTATGGCGGATCAAAGGCGCGCGCTGAACATTTGGTTACTGCCAGCGGGCTGGATTGGACGGTGGTGCGGCCGCCGTGGATCTATGGCCCGCGCGATGCCGATACGCTTGATATGTTCAAGGCGGCGCGTTGGGGGTTGATGCCGATGCCGCCGCGTGAAGGGCGCAGTTCGCTGATCCATGTCGATGATCTCGCCCGTCTGCTGCTGGCGCTGGTGCCGGGCGGCGATGGGGTGAGCGGGCAGGTGTTCGAACCCGATGATGGCCGCGCGGGTGGATGGAGCCACAATGAACTGGCCCGCGCGATCGGCTGGGCAATGGGTCGGCGGCCGTGGGTGATCCATTTGTCGCGCGCATCGCTGGAACGCGCGGCTCGGGCAGACCGCTTGCTGCGCCGCCATAGGGCCAAGCTGACGCCTGATCGGGTTGGCTACATGGTGCACCCTGATTGGGTGGTCAGCCATGGTGCGCGGCCCCCGGCGGCATTGTGGGAGCCGCAAGTGCCGACGTTGGAAGGGCTGCAAGCCACGGCGCAGTGGTATCGCGAAAATCGCTGGCTTTAACCCGCGGCGGAATTGCCCGGCGCGCGTTTAGAACGCCGGATCGTAACCGGGCGGCAGATCGCCAGCGCCATCGGCAGCGCCATCCACGTGAATGCCGCATTCGGTCTTGTCCCAGCCGCGCCAGCGGCCTGCGCGCGGGTCTTCGCCGGCGGCGACCTTGCTGGTGCAGGGCGAGCAGCCGATCGAAGGATAGCCCTGTGCCACCAGCGGGTGCGGTGGCAGGCCCGTGGCCGCGAAATAGCTGGCGATCTGGTCGCTCGACCAATCGGCCAGCGGGTTGACCTTGAGCCGACCGGCGGCATCTGTGGTATCAATTTCGAACCGGGCAAGGCCAGCCCGGGTCGCGCTTTGAAAGCCCTTGCGGCCGGTGAAGCTGGCATCGAACCCAGTCAGCGCATGGGCCAGCGGCTGGACCTTGCGGATTTCGCAGCAACCATCGGGATCGTAGGACCAGCGCAAGCCGCTTTCATCGCGCTGGGCGATGATATCGGCGGCTGGCATCAGGTTAATCAGGTTGGTCAACCCGATCTGCGCCACCAGTTCATCACGGTAAGCCAGCGTTTCGGGAAAGTGTTTGCCGGTATCAAGGAACAGCACTGGCACGGCCGGGTCCACGCTGGCGATCAGGTGAAGCAATACCGCGCTTTCCGCGCCAAAGCTGGAAACCGCGGCAATCTGCCCGGCCAACCCTGCGCGGATCACCGCTTCCAGCATCTCGTGCGTCGCCACGCCGGCGAAGCGCGCGTTCAGCGCGTCCGCCTGTGCCGCGGTAAACCGCGGCGCCGTGTCGAGCCGGTCGATGCGGCGGGCGGCTTCAGCCATTCTGCGCCGCTCCGTGGCGCTTGGCCCAGATCGGGGCGCGGCCATCGGTGGTGGGCTGATAGACTTCGGCATAGCGCGCGAAAGCGGCATCAGCATCGGCCGGATCCAGCGCGCTATCGGGGGCGAAGGCATCGAACCCGCAGCGGCGCATATAGCCTAGCTGATCCACCAGCACTTCACCCACGGCGCGCAGTTCGCCCGCATAACCGGCTTCGCGCAGGACCCGCGCGGCGGAATAGCCGCGGCCATCGCCGAACACCGGGAAGTTCACTTCAACCAGCCGGATGCGATCGAGGTGCGGGATCAGATCGCGTGCATCGTCGCCGGGTTCAAGCCGCACCGCGGCGGCATTGGTCTGTTCGCCAAAGGCATCGACGGTAACGCCGGGATCGGCGACCGGTTCATCGCTGCGGAACCGGAACTGGACTTCAACCATAGATCGCCTCCTTGAACGGGGCCATGCCGATGCGGCGATAGGTGTCGAGGAAGCGTTCGCCATCGGCGCGCTGGGCAAGGTAGAAATCGGTCACCCGTTCCACCGCGCCAACGATCCCGTCTTCGTCAAACCCGGGGCCGGTGATTGTGCCGAGCGACGTATCCGCGCCTTCGCAGCCGCCCAGCAACAACTGGTAGTTTTCCACGCCCTTACGGTCCACGCCCAGAATGCCGATGTGGCCGGCATGGTGGTGGCCGCAGGCATTGATGCAGCCTGAAATCTTGAGCTTCAGCTCACCGATTTCCTGTTCCTTGGCGGCCATGCGTTCGGAAATCTTTTGCGCGATCGGGATCGAACGGGCATTGGCCAAGGTGCAGTAATCAAGCCCCGGGCAGGCGATGATATCGCCGATCCGATCGATGTTCGCCGCCGACAGGCCATTGGCGTCCAGCACCTGCCACAGCGCGTACAGATCAGCCTTGCGAACGTGCGGTAGCACGATGTTCTGGGTGTGGGTCACGCGCAGTTCGTCGAAGCTGTATTGCAGCGCCAGATCGGCCATCAGGCGGATCGGGTCGGCGCTGGCATCGCCCGGGAGCCCGCCCACAGGCTTCAGGCTGATGTTGACGATCGCATAACCCGGCTGCTTGTGGGCATGCGTG
>JBDKLL010000122.1:0-4352 GCA_039795595.1 Pseudomonadota bacterium | reverse complement strand
ACAACCGTGCCCCGCATTTCAAGAAGTTCTTCCTTCGCCATCCGCGATCAGTTTCCGTCTTTGGTCAGATACATTGCGGCGCGCCATAGCGGTGGATTGCGCAAAAGGGAAGCCTTAGGCGCAAACGCTGCCGCATGATTGCTGCCCCGGTGTGACAATTTGTTACGCGCCGTGCCCTTGTCAAAGCCGCCATCCTGCCGCAACTGCGCCGCAGGGTGGGGGATGCCGGGCTGTTCTGGCTGGTTATTGAAGGTTCCGATGCAGCGTACCGCCTTGTTTTTTTTGACCCTTGCAGGTTCAACCGCACTGAGCACCGCGGCGCTGGCAGCCGATCCAGCAGCGCCTTTGCCCGGCGAAATCGTGGTGCTGGCCACCCGGATTAAAGGGCAGGTCGATGCCCCTGAAGCGCCGATTGCGACATTCGATGAAACCGATATTGCTGCGCTGGGCGCTGCTTCGGTCAGCGAACTGCTGGTCCGGATCAGTCCGCAAACCGGGTCTGGGCGTGGCCGCGGTGGTGGTCCGCCGGTGATCCTGGTCAATGGCCAGCGGATCACCAACTTTCGTGAAATGCGCAATTACCCGCCAGAGGCGATCCGGCGGGTGCAAGTCTTGCCTGAAGAAGTTGCGTTGCGGTTCGGTTTTCCGCCGGATGCCCGGGTGGTCAACCTGATCCTCAAGGACAATTTCGCCAACCGCCGCGCCGAACTGGAATATGGCCTGCCAACCCACGGTGGTTTCGCAATTGGCAAGGCCGAAGCAACTTTGCTCAAGATAACAGGTCCGCGCCGATTAAGCGTGAACGGTTCGGTTGAGCACACCACCCCGCTGTTCGAGGCCGAGCGCGGTGTGGTGCAGGCGGCGGGGGCGGTATCGGGCGTTGCCGGGGATCCTGATCCGTCGGCATGGCGCTCGCTGATCGGCGCAGCCACGACTTATGGCTTGAACACCAGTTGGTCGAAAGGGCTGGGCAAAGATGGGCTGGGCGGGGCGTTAAGCCTGAGCGACAGCGCTGCGCGGACCGAAACCACCAGCTATTCCGGGCTGGATGCGGTGCGATTGGTTGCGCCCGGCGGGGCCAGCGTGATCCGCACGTTGGGCGATCCGCTGCGCCGGCACACCGGGACCACCACGCTGCAGGGCGGGGCGGGGATCAATACGCTGGCTGGCAACTGGCAGGTTGCAGCGACGCTGGATGCCAATCGCAGCGATAGCACCACCGCGATCGATCGCCGGGCCGATACTGCCGCGCTGGCTGCCGCCGCCGCGACTGGTGCTTTGCCAATTGCCGGGCCGCTGCCGGCGGTGGCGGGCGCTGGGTATGATACTGCGCGTGCGGCCACCACCGGGGCGACCGGATTGCTGACTGTTACCGGGCGACCGGTGCGGCTGCCCGCGGGCGAAGTTAACCTGACGCTCAAAAGCGGGTATGCTTGGGCGCGGATCGATAGCAGCGATACCCGCACGCAAACGCCGGCGGCCCGCCTGACGCGGGGCGATTTGTCGCTGGGCGCAAATCTGGCTGTGCCACTTACCAGTCGGCGCGAAAGCGTGTTGGCGGGGGTGGGCGATCTGGCGTTGAACGTCAGTGCGGGTTGGAACCACTTGTCCGATTTCGGCGAGCTGTCCGATTGGAGCGCGGGGCTGAACTGGTCACCGGCGCGGGCCTTGTCGCTGGGGGCAAGTTATATCGTCAACGATGCCGCGCCGGGCTTGGCGCAACTGGGCAATCCGCAAGTGCAGACGCTTAACGTGCCGGTGTACGATCCCACGCGCGGCGAAACGGTGCTGGTGACGGTGGTTTCAGGCGGAAATCCGGCGCTGCTGAAAGAGCGCCAGCGCGATTGGAAGTTTTCGGCCAACTGGAAGTTGCCGATCGGCGGGGAATCGAACCTGGTGGTCGAATATTTCCGCAACCGGTCCAGCGATGTCACCGCCAGCTTTCCGGTGTTGAGCAGCGCGATCGAACGGGCCTTTCCCGGGCGGATTACCCGCGATGCTGGCGGCCGCTTGGTGGCGATCGACCAACGGCCGATCACTTTGTCCGAACAGACCGGATCGCGTTTGCGCTGGGGCGTGAACCTTGGGGGCGGGATTGGCAGCGGTGGCGGGATGCCGGGCGGGTTTGGCTCGATGCGCGGGGGCAATTCCAGCTCTAGCGCCAGTGCCGGAAGTGGCCCGGGCGGTGCGCGCGGCGGGATGATGGCGCTTATGGGTGGGCGCGGTGGTGGGCCTGGGCGGTGGAACCTTGGCCTGTTCCACACGGTCCAGTTCCAAAGCCGGGCGCTGATCGCACCGGGCGGACCGGCGCTTGATCTGCTGGGCGGCGATGCGCTGGCCACTGGCGGCACCCCGCGGCATAGTGTCGAATTCAATGGTGGTGGATTTTATAAGGGCTTTGGCCTGTTCAGTCAGGGCACATGGACAGCCCCTGCAACCGTGCGCACCAGCGGGGTTCCCGGCAGTGCCGACTTGCGGTTTGGCGCGGTGGCGAAGTTGGACGTAAACTTGTTCGCGGATTTGGGGCGGATGCCGGGGCTGGTTAAACGGGTACCGTTGCTAACCGGTACGCGGGTTTCGCTGAAGTTTGAAAACCTGCTCGATTCCCGACAGAAAGTGACCGATGCCACTGGTGCGGTGCCGCTATCGTATCAGGCCGATTACCTTGATCCGCGGGGGCGGGTGATCACGCTGGAATTGCGCAAGGCGTTTTGAACGAAACAGGGGGCCGGTTTGCTGCCGGCCCCCTGCTAAATCAGGCTGCTTGAAATCAGGTTGTATGAAATCAGGCTGCGGCGCTGTGGAACACGGCGATCAGCAGGTGCAGCGTCAAGGCGATCAGCGCAAGGCTGGACAGCGAAAACAGCATGAAGCGCAGCATCACGCGGTTGACCGTTGCCTGAACCAGCGAATGCAGGATCCGCAGCACGACATAGGCCCACGCCAGTTGTGCGTTCAGGCCATCGCCGATCCCGATCAGCGCCAGCGCTAGCGCCACTGCATAGAACACCGTTGGTGCTTCGTGCAGGTGGTTGTAATTGTGGGCGATCCACTGGGTCTTGTCGGGCAGCACGCCATCAAGGTCCTTGCCGGTCCCACCGACCAGGGTCTTGCTATCGATCTTGGCCGCGCCCATTGCCGGGATGCGCGTGACATACATCCACAGCCACATCAGCATGGTCCAGCTGGCCAGAACGGCCACGGGTTTCAGGATTTCAACTCCGATCATATACTCCCCCTTATGGTTCTTTGAACCGGGCCGAGGGTGTCCCTCCTGTAACCGATTGTCAAACGCTACTAATCGTTTGATTGCAGCACTTTGGCAAAGCTGTCTCGATCGGTGTTGCCGCCGCTGAGCAGGATCGCAGTGCGGCCATCGATCGAAACTTTGCCAGCCAGCACCGCCGCCAGCGCGGCTGCTCCGCCCGGTTCCAACACCAACCGTAGCCGTTCGAACGCTGCGCGCTGGGCAGTGCGGACTTCGGCCGGGGTCACGGTCAGGCCATAGGCGCAGCGGTTTTTAAGGATCGCGAAATTGATCGGGAAAGTGGCCGGGGTTTGCAACGCATCGCACGCGGTGGGCGGGGCATCTTTGGCCACGCGCTGGATCGTGCCGTTGGCCAGACTGCGGCAGACATCGTCCCAGCCTTCAGGCTCCACTGGCACCACTTCGGCATCCGGGCAGGCCAAGGCCAGCCCTGCCGTCAGCCCGCCGCCGCCGCACGGGGCAATGATGCGGGTGGGTGGGGCCAGCCCGCGTTCGGCCAGTTGCGCAACGATTTCCAGCCCGGCGCTGCCTTGTCCTTCAATCACCCACGGATCGGCATATGCATGAACCAGTGTGCCGCCCCGTTCGGCACAGATCCGGGCGGCCACGGCATCGCGGTCTTCCCCGCCGGGGCGATCATACAGCACGACTTCGGCACCCAGCGCGCGGGTGGCGGCCAGTTTTACCGCCGGGGCATCAACCGGCATCACGATCGTGGCCGTAATGCCCAATCGCTGCGCCGCCCAGGCCACGCCTTGCGCGTGGTTGCCGCTGGACACGCCAACCACGCCGCGTGCGCGTTCTTCTTCCGACAGATCGGAGAGCCGATGCCACGCCCCGCGAATCTTGAATGCGCCGATCGGTTGCAGGCATTCGGCCTTGGCCCACACCGTCACGCCATCGATCGCCAGTTCCAGCAGCGGCGTGCGCGGCAGCAGATTGGCGATTTTTTCAGCTGCCCGGGCGACACCTTGGGCAGAAGGGCTGCGCATTTGTTGTGCTGTCATGAAACAAACCTATAAGCGCGGCGATACCTGCCGGAAAGGGCGGGGCAAAGGAGATTCGATACGTGAGCAAGGTTCTG
>JBDKLL010000121.1:0-12392 GCA_039795595.1 Pseudomonadota bacterium | reverse complement strand
CTTGGAAAGGTAAGAACTCGTCGCATCAAATAGCTTCGAGCCCTTCGGGTCGCACCACAGCATTACGCCGGATGGGCACCGCCTAGATTGTACGGATTCGACATAGAATCGATTGCATTTTACTCCATTTCGGATTCACAAGCCGATTTGGGTTTGCTGCCGCGCTGAATCTCGCGCCATCCGGCGGCACGGTGCCAGCGATTCGCCGCCCGCGAATCGACTTAGCCGCCCAGCGCTGCCATAGACCCGGCGATGCTCTACAATCTGATCCGCCCCGCCCTGTTCCTGCTCGATGCCGAAGTGGCCCACGGCCTGTCGCTGGCCGCGCTCAAGGCGCTGCCCCTGCGCGCCCGGGCGGCGGCAGATGGGCCGCTGGCGACCACGGTTGCCGGGCTGGGCTTTCCCAATCCGCTCGGCATGGCTGCCGGATTCGACAAGGATGGCGAAGTGCCCGATGCACTGCTGGGGCTGGGCTTCGGGTTTGCCGAAGTGGGATCGATCACCCCGCTGCCCCAGCCGGGCAACCCGCGCCCACGCTTGTTCCGGCTGGCTGAAGATCACGCCGTGATCAACCGCATGGGGTTCAACAACGGCGGGGCCGAAGCCGCGGTGAAGCGGCTGGCCGGACGGATCGGACGCCCCGGGATTGTCGGGATCAACATCGGCGCGAACAAGGATTCGACCGACCGGATCGCCGATTACGCCACGATGGCGCGGCTGATGGCCCCGCTGGCCAGTTATCTCGCGGTCAACGTTTCCAGCCCCAACACCCCCGGCCTGCGCGCCTTGCAGGATGAAAGCGCGCTGACCGAACTGCTCGATGCGGTGAACGCCGCACGCGGGCGCAAAGGGCCGCCGGTGTTTCTCAAGGTCGCACCCGATCTGGAAACCGCCGATATCGACGCCATCGCCCGGATCGCGATCGATCAGCAACTGGGCGCGCTGATCGTTTCGAACACTACGATTTCCCGGCCACCGCTGCAATCGGCCCATGCGCACGAAGTGGGCGGGCTATCAGGCGCGCCGCTGCGCGATCTGGCGCAGCAGCGCCTGCGCGATTTCCGCCGGGCCACCGGCGGGGCGATCCCGCTGATCGGGGTGGGCGGAATTGCCACTGCCGCGGATGCCTGGGCCAGAATCCGGGCCGGGGCCAGCCTGGTCCAGCTCTATTCGGCGATGGCGTATGCCGGGCCGGGGATTGCCCGGACGATCACTCGCGGGTTGGAACGGCTGATGCATCGCGATGGCTTTGCCAGCATTGCGGAAGCGGTTGGAACCGAATAGCCTTTCGGCATGAACCGAAACCTGATTGCATTCCTGGCCGCAACCGTATGGCTTGCCGGGGCTTGCGCCGCGGCGCCCCATGCGCCTGTCACCCCCACTGCTGCACCAGTCGCCCCTTTGCCGCAGGGTGCGCGCTATGCCACCGGAATGGTCAGCGCGGCTGATCCGCGCGCGGCCGATGCCGGGGCGCAGATGCTGCGCCGCGGCGGCAGCGCCACCGATGCCGCAATCGCAACAATGCTGGCGCTATCCGTGGTGGAACCGCAAAGTTCGGGGATCGGTGGGGGCGGGTTCTATGTCGCCAGCGACCCCGCGGGCAAAGTTGCCACGATCGACGGGCGCGAAACCGCCCCGGCCGCCGCGCATCCGCGCTGGTTCTTCAAGGATGGCCGGGTGCTGTCATTTCCCGAAGCCGTGCCCGGCGGCACCAGCGTAGGCGTGCCCGGCAACATCGCGCTGGCCGCCAAGGCCCACCAGCAAACCGGCCGCCTGCCTTGGGCGGTGCTGTTCGGGCCAGCCATCCATCTGGCCCGCGATGGCTTTGCGATCACCCCACGGTTGCAGGCGGCACTGCGCAACAGCGCCGCAACGGGGGGCTTTTCCGCACAAGGCCGGGCGCTGTTCTATGGCCGTGATGGCCAGCCCCTGCCGCTTGGCACAGTGGTGCGTAACCCGGCGCTGGCGCAAACCCTGCAAGCCATCGCCCGGCACGGCCCCCGCGCGTTTTACGCCGGTGCCAATGTTCGCGCGATCGTCGATGTCATCACCACCGCGGCGCGCAACCCCGCGCCCATGACCGCCGCCGATCTCACCCGCTATACCGCCAAGGACCGCGCCCCGGTCTGCGGCCCCTATCGCGCCTACACGATCTGTTCGATGGGGCCGCCATCGTCCGGCGCCACCACCGTGATCGCCACGCTGACGTTGCTCGAACGGTTCGACCTGACCGCAGCGGGCAAGAGTTCACCCACCGCGTGGCACCTGATCGCCGAAGCGATGCGGCTCGCCTATGCTGATCGCAACCGTTATTCCGCCGATGCCGATTTCGTCCCCGTTCCGGTCGCCGGGCTGATCGATCGCACGTATCTGGCACAGCGGTCTGCACTGATCGACCCGGCATCGACGATCGCCCATGTTACCGCCGGCACACCGCCCGGGGCCGACCATCTGGTTCGCGCCGATCCCGCCAGCGCCGATGAACACGGCACTTCGCATATCGTAGCGATCGACCGCGCGGGTAACGCCGTCAGCTACACCTCAACCATCGAAAGCGCGTTCGGATCCGGGCTGATGGTGGGTGGATACTTCCTCAACAACGAACTGACCGATTTCGACATGAACCCCGAACTTGATGGGCGGACGGTGGCCAACCGCGTCGAAGGCGGCAAACGGCCGCGCAGTTCGATGTCGCCGGCGCTGGTGTTTGGCCCCGATGGCACACTGCGGCTGATCGTTGGCGCGGCGGGCGGGGCAACGATCCCGGCGCAAGTGATCCGCGCGATCATCGGCGTGGTCGACTGGCACCTTTCGGCGCAAGACGCGCTGGCGCTGCCCGTAATCTTCGCCCCCGGGGGGGACGTGGTGTTCATCGAACAGGGCAGCAGCCTGGAAGCGCTGGCACCCCAGCTCAACGCACTGGGCCATGCCGACGTGATCCCCCGCAGCCTGCCGCTCAAGGCCAATGCGATCGAGGTCGTCGCGGGCCGGCTCAATGGTGCCGCTGATCCGCGCAGCGAAGGGCGCGCCATCGCGCAATAGGCCGATTGCGGCACCACTCTTGCCGCTGGGGCCAAGGCGTCCTAGCACTGTTGGCCATGCCGGGGTGAAACCGCCGGACAAACGGGGCGAGGGCGCAGTGGTTGATATTTCGGATCTGCCGACCAGCAACAACCTGGTCGAACTGTTTTTCAAGCGCGCCGATGCAGGCGGCGATGCGCCGTTCCTGTGGGCCAAACAGGGCGGCGCATGGCAGCCAATCAGCTGGGCCGAAACCGCCCGGCGGGTCTCCCTGCTGGCGGCATCGCTGCGGCGGCTGGGGCTGAACCCCGGTGATCGGGTGATGCTGGTTTCAGAAAACCGCCCTGAATGGTGCATCGCCGATTTCGCCATCATGGCCGCGGGCTGCATCACGGTGCCCGCTTATGTCACCAACACCGAACGCGATCACTTGCACGTGCTCGATAATTCTGGCGCGCGGGCGGTGATCGTGGCGGATGACAAGCTGGCCAAGCCGCTGCTGCCCGCGGTGCTACGATCCGGGCAGGCCCAGCACGTGATCGCCATGCAACCGCTGCGGATGACCCAGACCGGCAGTTTCGAATACCACGAATGGGATGCCCTGCTGCAAGGCGATCCGATGGTCGCACGCGCCGCTGCCGATGCGCAGATCAGCACGATCACCCGATCGGATACGGCCTGCCTGATCTATACCAGCGGCACCGGCGGCAGCCCACGCGGGGTGATGCAGCACCACGGCGCGATTCTGTGCAACGTCGATGGGGCGGGACGAATTCTGGCCGAAGATTTCGGGCTGGAAAACGACATCTTTCTGTCGTTCCTGCCGTTGTCGCACGCTTATGAACACACCGGCGGGCAGATGCTGCCAATCGCGGTGGGGGCGCAGATCTATTATTCCGAAGGGCTGGAAAAGCTCGCCAGCAATATCGAGGAAGTGCGCCCAACGATCATGGTCGTGGTCCCGCGGTTGTTCGAAGTGTTGCGCACCCGGATCATCAAGCAGATCGAAAAGCAGGGCAAGCTGGCCAATTACCTGATGGCGCGGGCGATGGGGATCGGCACGCTCAAGGCGCTGGGCCGCCAACGGCTGCGTGACCTGCCGATGGACTTCGTGATCGGCAAGGCGCTACGCCCGAAAATCCGCGCCCGGTTCGGTGGGCGGATGAAAGCGATGGTTTCAGGCGGGGCGCCGCTCAACCCGGAAATCGGGGTGTTCTTCGATGCGATGGGGCTGACCATGCTGCAAGGCTATGGCCAAACCGAAGCCGGCCCAGTGATCAGTTGCAACCGTCCGGCGGCAGGGCTGAAGATGGATACGGTTGGCCCACCGATGCACGGAGTGGAGGTGAAGATTGCCGACGATGGCGAAATCCTCGTCCGCGGCGAACTGGTGATGCAGGGTTATTGGCGCAACGATGCCGAAACCGCGCGGGCGCTGGTCGATGGCTGGCTGCACACGGGCGATATCGGCCACATCGATCCAGCCGGGCGGATCGTGATTACCGATCGCAAGAAGGACATGATCGTCAACGACAAGGGCGATAATGTTTCCCCCCAGAAGATCGAAGGAATGCTGACCCTGCAACCCGAAATCGCGCAGGCGATGGTCGTGGGGGACAAGCGTCCCTATCTGGTCGGACTGATCGTGCCCGATGCCGAATGGGCACTGGAATGGGCGCGGGCGAACGATGAAAAGTTCGATTTCCAGACCTTGCAGGGCCTGCCCGCATTCCGCAGCGCGGTGCGTGCCGCACTGGATCGGGTCAATCAGGATCTCTCGGTGATCGAAAAGGTTCGTCAGTTTGCCTTTGCCGATGAAGCGTTCACGATCGAGAACGAGGAAATGACCCCCAGCCTGAAGATCCGCCGCCACAAACTGAAAGAGCGGTATGGCAAGCTGCTCGACGGGTTGTACAAGGCATGAGCACCGCGACGATCCCGTGGGACCAGCCGGCAACGATGATCGACCTTGAAGGGCGGGTGCCAATCATTGGCACGATCCGCGAATGCGCGTTGCACTTTGCGCTGTACAAGCCGCACGCCCGCGAAAATGCGCGGATCCTGTTAACCCGTCCGGTTCACCGCCCGGGCCGGAAAACCCGCACGTGGCTGCTCGATCCGCCCGAAATCGCCGAACTGGCCGAACGTCTGCGCCGCGAAACGAACTGAGCAGCAGGGCCGCTACAGCGCCTTGATCGTGCTGACCGAACGGTTGCTATCCCAGTGCGAATGGACTTGCGCCTCAAACCCGCGCGGGCGATCCGCCAGATAGCGGGTCGACAGCCACAGCCGCTTGAGATGGCGCTTCACGCCGTTGGCCACGTCGTCCTCGTAATCGCTACGGCCGTGGAGCACGTGGTAATTGTTGATGAACTGCATCTCGCCCGGGGCAAGGTCCATATAGACGTTGAATTCGGGCAAGTTGGCCAGTTCCATCACCCGATCCAGCGCTTCGGCCACCAGCGGCGAAAGCCGCGGGGCATCGGCATGGCGCTGCGATGATTTGATGTAGCTGGGCACATAACGGCAGAACAACCGGCCCTGATGCTCGGTAAACACCGGGCGAATATAATAGGGGCGGCCACCGGGGGCTTCTTCGCCACGGAAATCCCACGGCAGTTCATCATAGAGCGCCGCGACCAGATCGGGCCGTTCATCGACCATCTGGTTATAGATCGCCACCATATTGGCCACGCAAGAAAGGCCGCCGCGCTTGGCCGGGCGCAGGCACATCAGACCAACCAGATCCGATCCATCGGTATGGTATGACAGGGCGATCAGCCCCAGTTCGCTGCCGCGCGCGGTCGGATCGTCGATGCTTTTGCCCTGATCGGTCACATCGCCCATCACGTGGCCGTACTTGTTCTGCGGCCATGGATTGCCCAGATGCATCCCGATGCCCCAATACAGCATCGTCAGTTCATCATCCGAATAGCGCGCCGTATCCAGCCGCGAAATCCGCTGGAACCCACGGCCGTCGATCAGTTCGCGCTCGATCGCCGCCAGTTTCGGCACCAGCCGGTCCAGCGGGAAATCTTCCCGGGTGATGTCCATCAGGTTGCTGGACCGCGCCAGCGCATGGCGCAGCGCACCATCCAGTTCACGCTGGTCATCCGCATCAAGGTACAGCGTCCACGCATCGGGGTCCTGCACATCACCACTGCGCCAGTTGACGTGGGTTTCGAGTTTGCGCGGAGTCATGGTTATCTGTCCCCCCTTCGTTTTACGCCGCCGGGGCGGGCTGCGAACCACGCACCAGCCGCCCGGGCAGGGCGCCCGTGGCTTCGCCATCGATATAGGTGGTTTGCCCGGCCACCATCGTCCGGCGATAGCCACTGGCCCGCTGCAACAGGCGCTTGCCGCCGGCGGGCAGGTCATAGGCCATTTCGGGGCGGTGGCAGGCCAGCGCATCGAAATCGATCAGGTTGATATCGGCGCGCATCCCCGGGGCAATGATCCCACGATCAAGCAGGCCCATGGCGCGCGCATTGTCCGCGGTTTGGCGGCGCACCAGCGTGGCCAGATCGATCCGCCCACTAGCCCGATCCCGCCCCCAATACGACAGCAGGAACGTCGGGAAACTGCCATCGCAAATCAGCCCGACGTGCGCCCCGCCATCGCCCAGGCCCATCAGGGTGTTCTTGGCGCCCAGCATTTCCCCGGTGTCATCCAGATTGAAGCGGGCAAAGTTGGCGAACGGCAACAGCATGAAGTCCTTGCCGCCGTTGGCCACCATCAGATCGTAGGCCAGTTCATTGGCGCTGCGCCCTTCGCGCGCGGCGCGGTTGGCCAGCGAACTTTCTTCGGCTGGTTCATAGTTCGGCGGATCGCCCAGCGGGAAGATCATCCGGTAATTGGTGAGCAACCGGGTTGCGGTCAGCACCTGATTCTGTTCGCCATCTGCGCCGCCGTCGGCTTCCGCCAGCAGGACGGTGCGGAACGCCGGGTCTTGCATTGCCGACAGCCGTTGGTCGAACGGCAGTGCGGCAATCCGCTGATACGATGGCAAGTGTGAAAACGGACTGGCGCTGGCCTGCAGGCCCAGCAGCAAACCGATCGGGCGCGGGGCAACCTGCGCCTTGATATCCAGTCCTTCGTCGTTCGCGGTATCGATCAGGCCCATCAGATGGCGCCAGCCATCGGGCTGCGAATGCGCCTGCCCAAGCGAAAGCGAAAGCGGCCGCCCAGATGCGGCAACGATCCGTTTCACCATGGCGAATTCGCTGTCGACATCAGGCTGGTTGAAATCCGAAATCAGTTCGAGCACGCCCTTGCCAGCATCCTTCTGACCCATGGCAATGGCCATCAGTTCGGCTTCGGTGGCGCGCAGCGACGGGGTGGGATCGCCTTTAACCGTGCGGTGGTTAAGGGTGCGCGACGTGGAAAAGCCGATCGCCCCGGCTGCCACCGCTTCGGCCGAAAGGCGGCGCATCTCGGCAATATCGGCGTCGGTTGCGGGTTCAAGGTTGGCACCGCGTTCGCCCATCACGAACACCCGCAGCGCCCCGTGCGGCAATTGCGCACAGATATCCATATCGCGCGGGCGCGCCTCCAGCGCATCGAGGTATTCGGGAAAGCTTTGCCAATTCCACGCCAGCCCTTCGTGCAGCGCGGTGCCGGGGATGTCTTCAACCCCTTCCATCAATTCGACCAGCCGGTTGTGGTCCTGTGGTTTGACCGGGGCAAAACCCACCCCGCAATTGCCCATCACCGCCGTGGTAACGCCGTGCCAACTGGATGGTGCCAGCTGGCTGTCCCACGTGGCCTGACCATCATAATGGGTGTGAATATCGACAAATCCGGGGGTGACCAGCAAGCCCCGCGCATCGATTTCTTCGGCCCCGCGATCATCGACTGTGCCCACCGCGACGATCCGGCCAGCCGCAATCCCCACATCCGCTTCGCGCAAGGGAGCACCGGTGCCATCGGCAAGCGTGCCGCCGCGAATCACGCAATCGAGCTGTCGGCCCATGGAATCGTCTCCCGCTGTATTGTTGTTGCGGGCATAAGAATGGGCGCAGCGGCAATTGTCCAGCGATTGGTTGCGCAACGCAACTTTAGGCGATTTTGGACCGTTCAGGCAGCTTCCTGTTCAACCCATTCGGGATAGAAACTGGGCGGGCGGTCAGACCAGCCCGGCGCAGTTGCCGCTGCTTCGCTGATCGACTGCAACAGGGGCTTGCGCCGTTCGGGCGGGATCTGGGGCAGCGCCGCAGCGGCGCAGAACGCCGCGGGCAGGAATGGCCGAACGCGCGGCCCAAGCAAGCGTTCATAGAGGAACCGGAAAGCGGCAAAACTTTCGATCCGGTCCTGCACCAGATCGAACACCGCCAGCCGCACCAGCTTGCCCAGAAACGCTTCCAGCCCGGTGAATCCGGTTTCACTGGGGATCAGCATCCGCAGCGGGGCAAGATCCTGATAAGCCACGTGTTGCCGGCGAATCGACGTGCGTTCGGCGCCATCGCGCGCCCACAGCCGGAATGCATCGCAGCGGCCCAGCCCAACATCGAGGCTGCGCTTGATGTAACGCTGTTCGGCCGCGGTAAAGCTGGCGAATTCGCGCAGTTCGGCAATCGTCAACGAAGCGGTGCGGGTGTTGCTCATGCGGGTTCCCCGGCCCGGGGTGGGCCGGCGAACACATCACCACAACTCGGTTATCATCCGATTAACCGGCGCTTCAGATCAATCCCGCCAGCGGGCTTGAAGGATCAGCATACTTGCGCGTGGCCATCCGCCCGGCGCGATAGGATTCGCGCCCAGCTTCCACCGCCAGCCGCATCGCGCGGGCCATCCGGATCGGATCCTTGGCTTCGGCGATCGCGGTGTTCATCAATACCCCGTCGACGCCCAGTTCCATCGCCACGGCGGCATCGCTGGCAGTGCCAACCCCAGCATCGACCAGCACCGGCACGCTTGCCCCTTCAACGATCAGGCGGATCGTGACCCGGTTCTGGATCCCCAGCCCCGATCCGATCGGCGCGCCCAGCGGCATCACCGCCACCGCGCCGGCGCTTTCCAGTTGCTTGGCCGCGATCGGATCATCAACACAGTAAACCATCGGCAGGAAGCCTTCGTTGGCAAGGATTTCCGTGGCTTTCAGGGTTTCGCGCATATCGGGATACAGCGTGCGCGCTTCGCCCAGCACTTCCAGCTTGACCAGATCCCAGCCGCCGGCCTCGCGCGCCAGCCGCAACGTGCGGATCGCGTCTTCGGCGGTAAAGCAACCGGCAGTGTTGGGCAGGTACGTGATCCGTTTGGGATCGATGAAATCGGTCAGCATTGGGGCCTTGGGATCCGAAACGTTGACCCGGCGCACCGCAACGGTAACGATTTCCGCCCCCGATGCTTCCACCGCGGCGGCGTTCTGGGCAAAATCCTTGTATTTGCCGGTGCCGACAATCAGCCGCGAACGAAACGTCCGCCCGGCCACGGTCCAGCTATCGTCATCGCTGGCGGCACCTTGGCCGCCGCCGACAAAGTGGACGATTTCCAGCACATCGCCATCGGCCAGCGCCACATCACCCAACGTTGAACGCGGCACGATATCGCCGTTGCGTTCAACCGCAACTTTGGCGGGATCAAGCTCCAGCGCGCGAACAAGATCGGTGATCGAACCGGGCGCGGCGCGGCGCGGTTCACCATTGACGGTCAGGGAAAGCTGTGCGGACATCCCCCGCAGATAGCAATCAGTGCGCGTGACGCAAGTTGCGGATATGCGCCCAGGCCAGCACCGACACCCCGCAGATGGTCAACACCGCTTCGGCCTTGCCGTGTCCCACGAACAGCGCCAGCGCCATCAGCGCGATCCCCACGCCGCCGGCTTGCAGCGGCACCGGATCACCGTGGCGCAGTACGCCCAGCACCAGCGTGGCCGCACCAACTGCGATCGCCAGCGCCAATCCAACGCGGTGAATCGCCGGAGCCAACAGCACTTCGCCGCCCAGCCCCAACCCGGCAACCAGCAGCAACCCGGCCAGGCAATGCAAGGCGCAAAGCCCCGAAAGGAGCACGCCGAACCGATCCAGCCGGTCACGAATCGAGAGGATTGCCGCACGCATTGCCCACACGATGTATGTTATGATGTAACATCATTCAAGCTGCCGATTCCGGACCAGCACCGCGCAAGGTGCTTGCGCTTTATCGCGCTGCGCCGCAGTGAGCGCGGCATGACTGATCATTCCGCTGCCTCGCCCGTGTCCCGTCCGCTGGCCATTGCCCGCTGGTTGCTCTGCGTCGCGGCCTTGGTGGTGACGATGATCGTAGTCGGCGGGATTACCCGGCTGACCGAATCCGGCCTGTCGATCACCGAATGGAAGCCGGTGAGCGGGGCAATCCCACCCCTGACCGAAGCACAATGGCAAGCCCAGTTCGATGCTTACAAGCAAATCCCGCAATATATCGAGGTCAACGGCCCGGCCGGGATGACCCTGGCGCAGTACAAGTTCATCTTTTTCTGGGAATGGTTCCACCGCCTGATCGGGCGAACGATCGGGCTGGCCTTTGCCCTGCCGCTGGCATGGTTCTGGATCAAGGGCCAGATCCCCAAGGGCTACCACGCACGCCTGCTGGGCCTGCTGGCGCTGGGCGGGCTGCAGGGCGCGGTTGGCTGGTGGATGGTCAAATCGGGGCTGACCCATGATGTGAAAGTCAGCCACTTTCGCCTGGCCACGCACTTGCTGCTGGCGCTGACGACGCTGGCCGGGTTGGTCTGGACTGCGCTCGATCTGCGCGGCACCGCGCGCGGGGAAAGCCGCTCCCGGTTGACCGGGTTTGGGCTGGCCGTGCTGGCGGCGCTGGCCCTTCAACTGTTTTATGGCGCGCTCACGGCGGGCCTGCGCGCCGGCTATGTTTCGGGGTCGGGCTGGTTCAACTGGCAGGCGTGGCCACTGATGCAGGGCCGGGTCGTACCCGCCGGGATCGATTGGTCTGGCGGGCCGATCCATGCCCCCTTGTCGGATCCGTTCCTCGTGCATTTCCTGCATCGCTGGTGGGCATGGGTTGTCGTCGCACTGCTGGTGGTGCTGGGCCGCAAGTTGCGCCCGATCGATCGCACGGCATCGATCGCGATCCATTCCGCTTTCGGCACGCAGATCCTGCTTGGCATCGCCACGGTGATGAGCGGCATCACGATCTGGCTGGCAGTGTTGCACCAGTTGGTTGGCGCCCTGCTACTCGCCAGCGTAACCTGGGGCGCGCATGCGCTGGGACGGGTTAACCGCCAATAGCTTTGAATTTCCACAAAAGCATTGTTCGACAAAGGCTTGACGAACAACCCGTTGCCTGTGGCAATAACGGTGCATCAGTGTGCTGGCGGCTGTTGCCGTAAAACCGGCGCACGGCTGCAAAGGAACCGGGTGTGTTATTCAAGACCAATGCCGCATCAGCCCGATGGGTCCCGTTCGGGCGGATTGCGGTATCGCTGGCGTTCGGGTTGGCGGCACTGCTGGGCACCGACCCCGCCGCTATAGCGCAGTCTGCACCAATCCCCGCTGCGCCAGTCAAGGCCGCCCGGTTCACCCCGCCAACCACGCCACTGATCCTCACCCGCACGATCTGGCGGCCGCTCCGCGATGGCAAACAGATCGTGGTCAGCCGCCGCTATCGCATCCGGTTCACTGCCGCGGCAGCGGGTTTTCGCCTGATCGGGACGCAGATCGCAGTGCAGGTTGATGCGCCAGCGGAACTTGCCAGCCTGGCCGAAATTGAACGCCGCCGGATCGATACTGATTTGTTCCCACTCGAGATCGACCACGCCGGACGGATATCCCCGCCGCGGCTCATCGCCGCCGCGCCGAACCTGACAGCAGCGCTCGGCACGTCCCAGGCGCTGATCCGCGACGCCGGCTTGCCCGCCGCCGCAGTCGATGCGGCAGACCGCGAATTGGGCCGGATGGCAACCAGCAAGGCCGCGCAATGGCCGGATGACACTTTTATCAAAGGCGCGCCCAACAGCGCCTCCCACGCTGAGATTGCCCTGCCGGATGGGCAAACCGGCCACATCGTGGTGGCCGTGCAGTACCAGCGCGCGGCAAATGCGGGGGGCCGTGGACGGTCGAACGCACCATTACCACCACGCTCGGCGATGACCGGCGCACCTCGCGCGAGGTGTGGGCGTTCACCCGGCGCTGATCCGGCCGTGGATGCCTTCAATGGCGCTAAGGTATTATTTTACCTCCTCGCAGAGCCGCCGAAAGGTTGACTTTGGCAGGCCTATCCGCGAAAGGGCCGCGGTTCCCAATCGTTCGGCCCGGCCGGACAGGGATTCGCCAAATAGGGAAATGACCCCCTAAGTTGTAAGGAAGGGCTAGCCATGAAGGCGCTCAGCAAGGTCACCCGGTCGATCAAACCGGCCGAGGTGGAAAAGAACTGGC
>JBDKLL010000120.1:0-3292 GCA_039795595.1 Pseudomonadota bacterium | reverse complement strand
TGAGCGGCGGGACGGTCCGTAGCGAATGAGCGCAATCACCGTCTCGACCGTCATTTCGACCGGCCGAGGCGAGCTGGTAAATGTTCGCCAGCGCACGTTGCTGATGGCGAAATGGCGGGTGTTGTGGGTTGCCGTCGGGTTCGCGATGCTGGCGCTGGTCGCCTTGCTGCGGATTTTCTGGCTGGGCCTGTTCGAAGGGCGGGCGGCGAACAGCGATCTGGCGCAGGCTAACGTCCGCGCCGATATCGTCGATCGCAACGGGGTGCCACTGGCGCGCGCCTTCCCTGCCTATTCGTTGTGGTTCAATCCCGCGGCACTGGGCGGTAAGGGGCCGCCGCTGGTGCATTCGCCCCGGCAAGTGGCGCAAGCGCTGGTGCGGATCTTCCCCGATCTGAACGCGGCCGAGCTTGAACGGCGGCTGTCTAGCGGCCAACCCGGCTACTTGCGTCAGCGCATTCTGCCCGAAGATGCCAACCAGATCCACTTGCTGGGTGAACCGGCGCTTGAATTCCCGCGCGAACTGGAACGCTACTATCCGCAAGGGTCGATGGCGGCGCACGTGCTGGGCTACGTCAGTGCCGATGGCCGCGGCCATATCGGCATGGAGGAAGTGTTCGACAAACGGTTGACCGATCCGGCCAACCATGGCGCCCCGGCGGTGCTGGCGTTGGATACGCGGGTGCAAGGCGCGCTTGAGGATGAACTGAACAAGGGCATCGCCGCCGCCGCGGCCAAGGGCGCCGCCGGGATCGTGCTTGATGTTGATAGCGGCGAAGTGCTGGCGCTGGCTTCGCTGCCTTCGTTCAACCCCAACATGATCGACCGGGCGAGCGAATCGTACATCTTCAACCGGGTGACCAATCAGGTTTACGAACTGGGTTCGGTGATCAAGCCGATTACCGTGGCCGCGGCGATCGATGCCGGCGTGGTAACCGATCTGTCGCGCCGTTACCCATCGGACCGGCCGCTGGCGATCGGCGGTTTCCAGATCCACGATAGCCACAGTTTTGGCGCGTCGCTCAACATCCCCGAAGCCCTGATCCATTCATCGAACATCGTCACCGCGCAAGTGGCCGATCAACTCGGCGGTGTGCGGTTGAAAGCGACAATGCAGGCGCTGGGCATCAACACCCGCCCGACGATCGAATTGCCGGCCCGCGGGTTTCCGCTCTGGCCCAAGGGCGATTGGTCGCGAATTACAACGATGACCGTGTCTTATGGGCACGGCGTGGCGATGACGCCGCTGCACCTTGCCAGCGCTTATGCCGCGATGGTCAATGGCGGGGTCTGGCATCCCGCCACCCTGCAAAAGATCCAGCCCGGTGCGCCGGTGCCGGGCCGCCGGGTGTTCAAGGCTGCCACCAGCGCGCGGATGCGCCAGTTGCTGCGGTTGATCGTCGATGTGGGCACCGGCAAGAAGGCCAATGCCCCCGGATACCGGGTAGGCGGCAAGACCGGCTCGGCCGAAAAGCCGGGTGCGGGCGGGTATCGCAAGACATCGCTGATCGCCACGTTCGCGGCGGCCTTCCCGATGGATCATCCGCGTTATGTTGTGGTGGTCATGCTGGATGAACCGCAGGGCACTGTCGCCACGTCGGGCCAGCGCACCGCGGCATGGAACGCGGCACCGGTGGTCGGCCGCGTAGTGCCGCGGATCGGGCCGTTGCTGGGCGTGATGCCGGATGCCAATCGTGATGTGGACATCGCCGACCTTGCGCCGCTGATTGCCAGCGGGGACGGCGAATGAGGCTTGCCGCGCTGGCCACGCGCGCGGGGATCGCGCTGCCGGCCGGGGCGGATGCCGCGGTCAGTGGCTTTGCCATCGATAATCGCAAGGTGGCGCCCGGCACTGTGTTCGGCGCGTTTCAAGGCGCCAGCGTAAACGGTGAAGACTTCATTCCCGCTGCGATTGCCGCCGGGGCCGTGGCGGTGGTGGCGCGGGCTGAGGCAACCGTATCGGGCGCGATCCACATCGCCGCCGCCAATCCGCGGCAGGCCTTTGCCCGGCTGGCGGCGCAGTTCTTCACTCCGGTTCCAGACACAATCGTGGCGGTAACCGGCACCAACGGCAAGACTTCAACCGTCGAAATGGTCCGTCAGCTCTGGCACATGGCCGGGCATCGATCGGCCTCGATCGGAACGCTGGGCGTCACCACGGCCGACGAAAGCGTGGCCACCGGATTGACCACACCTGATATTGTTACGTTCCTGGCGAATATGGCCGGGCTGGCACGCGAAGGCGTAAGCCACGTTGCTTATGAAGCGTCGAGCCACGGGCTGTCGCAATATCGCAACGAAGGGCTGCGGGTGGTGGCGGGGGCGTTCACCAACCTTAGCCGCGATCACCTCGATTACCATGCCGACATGGACGATTACTTTGCCGCCAAGATGCGGTTGTTTGATGAAGTGGTTGCGGATGATGGCGCCGCCGTGGTGTGGACCGACGATGACTGGTCGGAGCGCGCGCTGGCCCACGCACAGGCGCGCGGCCTGCGCTTGATTGGCGTGGGCGAACGCGCCGATGCCAACGGTATTCGCCTGATCAACCGCACGCCGGGGCAACTGGGGCAGACGCTGGCGATCGAATATGCCGGGCAGGCACGGCAGATCGCCCTGCCGCTGATCGGGGGTTATCAGGCGGCCAATGCGCTGGTCGCCGCGGGGCTGGTGCTGGCTGGCGGTGGGACAGCGGATCAGGTGTTCGATGCGCTGGCCCGGTTGCAGCCAGTGCGCGGCCGGCTTGAACGCGCGGCGATCACCCGGGCGGGTGCGCCGGTCTATGTCGATTACGCGCATACGCCTGATGCGCTTGAAGCGGCGATCGCGGCGCTGCGCCCGCATTGTGCCGGGCGGCTGATCGTGGTGTTCGGCGCGGGCGGGGATCGCGACGCGGGCAAGCGCCCGGCGATGGGCCGCGTGGTGGCCGAGCAGGCCCACTTGGGCATCGTGACCGATGATAACCCCCGCGGGGAAGATCCTGCCGTGATCCGCGCCGCTGTGCTGGCTGGCGGGGGCGGGGCCTTGCGCGAAGTGGCTGATCGCCGCGCAGCGATTGCCGCGGGGATCGCCGCAGCCGGACCGGATGATATCGTGCTGGTGGCGGGCAAGGGACATGAACAGGGGCAGGTGATCGGCAGCGGTGAACAGTGCCGCGTCCTGCCATTCGATGATGTTGCCGTGGCAAGGGAGTGTGCCGCATGAATGCGCTGGTCCGGATACTTGATTGGCCGACCGAGATCGAGGATTCCCTCGGTCTTGCCTTGTGGGACGCGGTTTCGCTGGCCCGGGCGAT
>JBDKLL010000119.1:0-6793 GCA_039795595.1 Pseudomonadota bacterium | reverse complement strand
TCACATTGGTTGGCGCGGCGACCGGCTGGGTCGGGCTGACCTGATGGGTTTCGTTGAACTGCTGCTTCAGCAGATCGACCATCGGATAACCGTAGATATAGCCCTGCAAGGCAGCCGACTGAGCCAGCGCCGCTTCCGGATCGAGCGCCGCCGCCTGACATTGCGCCGCATCGGGCAATCCTGCCAGCGCCGCCAGCGCCAAAGCCATGCTCATAAATCCCTCCAGCGCGTAAATTTATATCACCTCATCTACGCTAACCGATTTTCATTTGCGCCTCAATCGCCATTCGCGTAATTTAAAAGCCATAATAACTACGCAAAATTGAACTTTGCGGCATTGCTGCGCTGTTCCACGAACGGATCGTAACCAATCATGCCCACGTTGGAAGCCCGCCTGCAGCGCCTTGAAGATGATCGCGCGATCCGTGATCTCAAGGCCCGTTATCTGCGGGCATGCGACACTAAAAACCCCGCCGGCGTGCGCGACACCCTTCTGCCCGATGGCGCGGTGATCGCGTTCGATGGCTTTCCCACGTTCACCGACCGGGATGCATTCGTGGCGGTCTATGCCGAAATGGGCTGTGCGCCGGGCGTTTTCGATATCCACCACGGTGCCAACGGAGTGATCGCGTTCGACAGCGCGGTGCAAGCCCGCGGCGAATGGTCGCTGCTGTTCCACACCATCAACCTGACCACCCGTACCCTGACGCAAATGGGGGTTGAATATACGGACCTCTACGCCAAGCAGGACGGCCGCTGGTGGATCGCGGAAACGCGCTCGCGCCGGCTTAGCTGCCTGATCCATACGGTCGATGCCGATGGCCGGCCAATCGTTACGGCGATGGGCGATGCCCCCGCCAACTTTGGATAAAGGAAACCACCGTGCGTTTTTCAGGCAAGAAAGTTTTGGTAACCGGGGCGGCTTCGGGCATCGGCCGCGCAACGGCGCTGCTGTTCGCCCGTGAAGGTGCCAGCCTGACCATCGGCGATATCAATGTCGCCGGTCTGGAAGAAACCGCAGCCATGATTGGCGGCGGCAGCGTCCGCGTGGCGGCTTACAATGCGGAAGATCTGGAATCGTGCCGCGCGCTGGTGGCGGCCGCCGCCAGCGATGGTTTGGACGTGCTGTGCAACGTCGCCGGAATGCTCAAGTGGGGGCCTACCGCAGACTTTTCCGAAGACGATTTCGAACGCTTGCTGCGGATCAACACCACCAGCGTCTATGCGCTGTGCCGCGCCGCGTTGCCGCATCTGGTGGCCAGCCGCGGCAATATCGTGTGCGTTGCTTCCACCGCCGGGCTTTCAGGCATTCCGTATTCGGTGGGCTATGCCGCATCGAAACACGCCGTGGTGGGCATGATCAAATCGCTGGCGTTGGAATATGCTGCCGCGGGCGTGCGGATCAACGGCGTCAGCCCCGGACAAGTTGCCACGCCGATGACCAAGGCCCCGCCGCCCACCGGAGAGATCGACTGGCAACTGGTGATGCGCAACGTGCCCAAACTGGCCGATGGGATTTGCGATCCGGAAGACATTGCCGAGGCGCTGGCGTTTCTGGCCTCGGATGCCTCGCGCAAGACTACTGGCGCGCTGTTGGCAGTGGATGGGGGGCAGTTGGCGGGTTAAGCAACAACGCCCGCGCCGCCGCGCCGCCATCAAGCAGCTCGTTTTCGCGGCGGGTTACGCGCCAGCCGCCGGCACCGCGCTCTAACGCCCAGCGATTGGCCGAAACCCGCACAGCGGCCCACTCACCGTCCTGATGGCGGAACACGATGCTGTAACAGCGGGCCGTGGCGCGATCGCCGTCAAGATCGATCACCGGGGTGCTCAGCACGTGCGCGCAACCAGCGGCCATCAATCCCTGATGCACCGCCCCATCGATCAATGCCCCGATTTCGGCCGACCCGCGGGCTTCGCCCATCCCGCCAACCGCGTATGCGCCATCATCAGACCACAAGGCGGCAACGCCAGCCGCATCGCCGGTATCGGCCAGTGGCCCATAACGCGCGATCAGCTCGCGGATGGCCTCGCGGTCTTCAAGGATCGCCAGCCGCGCAGCCAGTGCGTCAGCCACGGGCTGCTTTGCGCCCGGCCTGCCGCCCGAAAAACGTGCAGTCCGCCAAGCTCAGCCCCGAAGAATAACCATGCCCCCATGCCGGCAGGCCCGATGTGCAGCGCCCCGCGGCATACAGCCCGGCAATCGGCACCCCGCCCCGATCCAGCACTTCGCCGTCGGTCGACGTGTTCAGCCCGCCAAGCGTGAAGAAGCTGAAATAGCTGGTCTGGAAATTCAGTTCCAGCGCAATGAACGGCCCCTGATCCAGCGGAACAAGGATCGGCGCGCGCTTGTCGAACAGCGGATCCTGCCCTGCGCGGGCGTGGTGATTGTAAACCGCCATTGTCGCGCTGAGCGTGCCGGCCGGCATATCCAGTTCAGCTTCGACTTCTTCCCAGCTATCGCCGGTCCCGGCAATCGACATCCGGGCGAAATCCATCGGCTGAACGAAATTGGCGTTATCGAGCAGCAAGTACACCTTGCCGCCCGGCTGATCCACCGCGCAGCGGCTGACCCGGCCGTGATAGCAATCCTCGTTGATGAACCGCTGCCCTTGCACGTTCACGAACACGCCCTTGGCGTGGCTTTCAGGCATCGTCCACGGGCAAGTGGTAAAGAACTGCTCCATGTGGATCGCATCGCCGCCAGCCCCAAGGCCCAGTTCGATGCCCGATCCATCGTCCTTATCGCCAATCGGATCGTTCAGCTTGAAGGTTTCCGGGCAATACTTGCGCCGCATCGCTTCGTTGAACACGAACCCGCCGGTGGCCAGCACCACGCCTTTGACCGCACGCACGAACCGCGGCTGGTTATCGATCCGCACCACCACACCAATGATCCGCGCCCCATCGCTGATCAAGGCCAGCGCGCGGGCATCGACCACCACTTCCACACCCTTGGCGCGGGCCGATGCTTCCAGCGTATCAACCAGCGGCCGTCCACCGCCCCAGCCGATGTGCTGGATGACGTGGCCGCGTGGAGCCGGTTTCGCGACATCGCAAAACGGTGCCGCGGCTTCGCTGCCCGACCAGATCAGGGTTGAATCGTCGGTCGGCTCGATATGCTTGCCGGGCAGATAGTTGCCGCGATACGGCACGCCTTGCGCCTTAAGCCACGCGAAGTGGTTCAGGGCTTCGGCTCCATACAGTTCGCACTTGGCAGCATCGGCGCACGGCCCACCCGCAGCCTTGAGGTAGGCCGTAAAATCTGCCGTGCTGTCTTCGAACCCGGCGGCGCGTTGGGCATCGGTCCCGCCGCCACCGCCAAGATAGATTTCCCCGCCCGACAAGCCCGAAGCCCCGCCGCTGCCGGAATTGCGTTCGAACAGCATGACCTTTGCCCCGGCATCGGCGGCTTCGATCGCCGCGCACGCACCGGCCGCCCCAAACCCGACTACCGCAACATCGGTTTCAAAATCCCAGGCCGGAACCGCGCTGGCGGGATAGGGGCGGTGCAGCGAAATTTCGGCCATTCAATCAGCCTTTCTGAGCCTTCAGCATATCAAGCGCGACATCGACGATCATGTCTTCCTGCCCGCCAACCATCTTGCGGCGGCCCAGCTCAAGCAGGATTTCGCGGGTATCGATGCCATAAGTTTCGCTGGCCTTTTCAGCATGGCGCAGGAAGCTGGAATAGACCCCGGCATACCCAAGGCTGAGCGTTTCGCGATCAACCCGCACCGGACGGTCCTGCAGCGGCCGGACCAGATCTTCGGCCGCATCCATCAGCAAATTAACATCACAGCCGTGGTTCCAGCCCTTGCGATCCACCGCAGCGATGAACACTTCCAACGGGGCATTGCCCGCCCCAGCGCCCATCCCGGTCAGGCTGGCATCGATCCGCACCGCACCGCACTGCGCCGCAACGATCGAATTGGCCACGCCCAGCGCCAGATTGTGGTGCGCGTGCATCCCGCGCTGGGTTTCCGGTTTCAGCACCCGGTCATATGCTTCGAACCGGGCGCGAACCCCATCCATATCAAGCGCACCGCCGCTGTCGGTCACGTAGACGCAGTGCGCGCCATAGCTTTCCATCAGCAACGCCTGCTGGGCCAACGCTTCGGGTTCGATCATGTGGCTCATCATCAGAAAGCCGGAAACATCCATGCCAAGATCACGGGCGATGCCGATGTGCTGCTTGGCAACGTCGGCTTCGGTGCAATGGGTGGCAACTCGGACCGAACGCACGCCGATATCATAGGCCCGGCGCAGTTCCTCCACCGTGCCAAGGCCGGGCAGGATCAGCGTGGTTAGCACGCACTTATCAAGCACGTCGGCCACCGCTTCCAGCCATTCCCAATCGGTATGCGCGCCAAAGCCATAGTTGAAGCTGGTGCCAGACAGGCCATCGCCATGGGCCACTTCGATCGCATCGACGCCCGATGCCTCGATCGCGGCGGCAATCGCACGGACATGGTCAAGGCCATACATATGGCGCACGGCGTGCATCCCATCGCGCAGGGTCACGTCCTGAATATACAGCTTGTCGCCGCGTTCGACGTTGAAAGTGCTGTTCACTGCCCGATCCCTTCCAACTTCATGCGGCGCTCCGCCAGCAGTTCGCCAGTCGCCTTGGCGGCAGCGGTCATAATGTCGAGATTGCCGGAATAGCTGGGCAGGTAATCCCCCGCCCCTTCGACTTCGAGCATGATCATCGACTTGATCCCGGTAAATTCGCCCATGCCGGGGATCTTCAGTTTGCTGTTCCCGCCAAAGCGTTCGAACTGGACTTCCTGCTTAAGCCGATAACCAGGCACGTATTTCTGCACTTCGGCGACCATTTCGGCGACCGACTGGCGGATCGCCGCTTCATCACCGCCTTCGGACAGCGTAAACACCGTATCGCGCATGATCATCGGCGGTTCGGCCGGGTTAAGGATGATGATCGCCTTGCCCTTGGTTGCACCGCCGACCACTTCAATCGCGCGGGCGGTAGTGCGGGTAAATTCGTCGATATTGGCGCGGGTCCCCGGCCCAGCCGAGCGCGACGAAACCGAAGCGACGATTTCGGCGTAATGCACTTTATCCGAAACCCGCGCGACCGCGGCGACCATCGGGATCGTGGCCTGCCCACCGCACGTCACCATGTTGACGTTGGGTTGATCCAGATGCTGCATCATGTTCACCGGCGGCACGGTGAACGGCCCGATCGCAGCCGGGGTTAGGTCCACCACCTGAATGCCATCAGCCCGCAACGCTGCGTCATGGACCTTGTGCGCGTAAGCACTGGTAGCATCAAAAGCGATGCCGATTTCACCATAACAGGGCAGCTTTTTCAGCCCATCGATCCCTTCATGGGTGGTGGCAATGCCGTGTTCGCGCGCCATCGCCAGCCCTTCGCTGGCAGGATCGATCCCCACCACCGCTGCCAGTTCCATGTTCTGGGGATACTTGATCATCTTCATCATCAGGTCGGTGCCGATATTGCCCGAACCGATAATCGCGGCCTTCACCCGTGCCATTGCTGTTTCCTTAGACAAACCGCGCTGTGCACGTGCCAATGCCGTGCAGCGTCATTTCAAACACATCGCCGGCCACCGCCGGTTCAAGCGGCACCAAACTGCCTGACAGGATCACGTCCCCGGCATCCAGCGTTACGCCATAGGCACCCAGCGTATTCGCCAGCCACGCCACCGCTTGCGCCGGATCGCCCTGCACCGCACTGCCCAGCCCTTCGGACAAGGGTGCACCATTCTTCGTCACCGTTACCCGCAACGCCGGCAGATCATGATCGCGCGGATCGGCGCGTTCAGCACCCAGCACAAACACCCCACAACTGGCATTATCGGCCACAGTATCGATGATCCCGATCTTCCAGTCGCGTATCCGGCTATCGACGATTTCAAAACAGGGCGCGATGTAATCGGTGGCAGCCATCACATCGGCTGCGGTCACGCCCGGTCCGTTCAGGCTGCTTTTCAGCACAAAGGCGATCTCGGCCTCGGCGCGCGGCTGGATCAGGCCGGTGGCGGCAAGATCGATTTCGCCGGTGATCCACATCAGATCGGTCAGGAACCCGAAATCGGGCTGGTGAACACCCAGCATGTCCTGCACCGGTTTAGATGTGACGCCGATTTTCTTGCCGACCACCCGTTCGCCATCCTGCTGCCGGCGCGCCAGCGCTCCCAGCGAGATCCGGTAGGCATCAATGATCGTCAGATCGGGATACTGTTCGATCAGCGGCACCACGGTGCGGCCCTCGCGCAGCGCAGCATAAAGCTCGGCGGCTAATTGATCGACCAGGGCCGAACGCGCGGGATCGCTCACAAATACCCTCCATCCTGATAAATCAGCGGCGCCACGGTAGGGCTGACCTCCGCTTTAAGCACGCGCGCAATCACAATGCTGTGGGTGCCATAAGCCAGCATTGCATCGATCACGCAGCTCAGATTGGCCTGCGCCCCATCGAGCGCGGGCAGGCCGTTTTCGGTTTCGCGCCATGTGCCAACAGCAAAGCGCTGTTCATGCGGCAGCCCTCCGCCGAACGCCGCCGAAACATCTTGCTGATCGCGCGACAGCAAGTTCACCGATAGTGGCGCAGTAGGCACCAGCAACGCGTGCAGCGCCGTAGCCCGGTTCACACAGACCAGCACCGCCGGGGGATCGGCGGTGAGCGACGTGACCGACGTTGCCGCCATGCCCACGGGGCCGTTATCGCCATTCGCCACCACTACCGTAACCGACGCCGCCAGCCGGCGCATCGCGGCACGAAATTCAGCGGGCAGATCATCCGGCACGC
>JBDKLL010000118.1:0-2614 GCA_039795595.1 Pseudomonadota bacterium | reverse complement strand
AAGGCATCACCACGATGCAGATGGACATCAAGGTGGCCGGGATCACGAAGGAAATCTTCGCCGCCGCGCTGAACCAGGCCAAGGACGGCCGCGCCCACATCCTTGGTGAAATGACCAAGGCGCTGGGCAGCGCCCGCACCGAACTGTCGGCCCATGCCCCGCGCATCGAAACGATCCAGATCGACAAGTCGAAGATCCGTGACGTGATCGGCACCGGCGGCAAGGTGATCCGCGAAATCGTGGCCGAAACCGGCGCGAAGGTGGACATCGACGATGAAGGCGTGATCAAGATCTCGTCTTCGGACCTCAGCCAGATCGAAGCCGCCAAGAACTGGATCCTCGGCATTGTCGAGGAACCGGAAGTCGGCAAGATCTACGACGGCAAGGTTGTGACGATCGTCGATTTCGGCGCCTTCGTGAACTTCATGGGCGGCAAGGACGGTCTCGTCCACGTCAGCGAAATGAAGAACGAACGCGTTGAAAAGCCGACCGACGTGGTTTCGGAAGGGCAGGCCGTGAAGGTCAAGGTCCTCGAAATCGATCCGCGCGGCAAGGTGCGCCTGTCGATGCGCGTCGTCGATCAGGAAACCGGTGCGGAACTGGAAGATACCCGCCCGCCGCGCGAACCCCGCGAACCGCGTGGTGATCGTGGCGACCGCGGCGATCGCCGTGGCCCGCGTGGTGATCGCGGTGATCGTGGTGGTCGGGGTGGCGATCGCGGCCCCCGCCGCGAAGGCCGCCGGGATCGCGACGAAGGTGGCAATGCCGATCATATGCCGGCGTTCCTCAAGGGCGACGACTAAGTCCTTCGCCAAAAGGCATCAAAACACGAAGGGGGCTGCTGCGGCGGCCCCCTTTTTGTTTGGCGTCTGATCCTCACATTTGTTAGCATTGCTTACAAATAAACCGCGGCAAATTCACCACGGACAAATCCGCAAGGGCGAGAGGACCAGAATGTACATCAAGGATTTCGCGGGGAAGACCGCGTTCGTCACCGGCGGGGCATCGGGCATCGGGCTGGGGATCGCCAAAGTGCTGGTCGAACGCGGGGCGCGGGTAGTGATTGCCGATTTACGCGCTGATCACATCGACAATGCGCTGGCCCAGTTTGCCGGTGGCGCGGGGTCCAATGCGGTATCGGCACTGCAGCTCGATGTGACCAGCCGCGAAGCCTATGCCGATGCCGCGGCCCGGATGCAGGCGGAGTTCGGTGGGGTCGACATTCTGGTCAACAACGCCGGGGTGGGGCTGGAAGGGCCGCTACTGCAGGCCACGTATGCCGATTACGATTTCGGTTTCGGGGTCAACGTTGGCGGGGTGGTCAACGGCTTCGTCAATTTCATGCCGCAGATGATCGCGCATGGCCGCGGCGGGCATATCGTTTCCACCGCCAGCCTGGCCGCCGAAGTGGTGATGCCGGCGCATCTGGCGATCTACGCCGCCAGCAAGGCCGCGGTGTGCCATTATTGCGAAGCGGTGAAGGATGAACTGGGCAGCCATGGGATCGGGGTTTCGATCCTGCTGCCCGGGCCGATCAAATCGAACATTCATCAGGCCAACCAGAACCGTCCCGAACACTTGCGCGCCGGCAGCGGGTTTGGCGAAAGCGAACAGAAACTGTCTGAACGGCAGGTTGGCGATAGCTGGATGGAACCCGAAGAAGTGGGTGAGATGGTGGCCAATGGCATCCTTGCCAATTCGACCTACATCGTCACCCACGGGATCTTCAAGGACTGGCAACGCGCCCGTGCGCAGGCCGTGCTGGATGCCACGCCGGATGTGGCCGAATCGGCCGTGCGCGGGATCTGATCAGGCGTTGCATCCGGGGTGATCGCCACCCCGGAGCAAATGCTGGTTGAATGCTGCGATCAGCGCACCCGCGGCCCGCCGAACGGCAGCGGCGGCGGCGGGCGGCGATGGCCGCGCGGCAACTGGGCCTGGAACGCCCGGCCGCAGTGTTCCACGCAATACGGAAACCCGGGGTTCACCTTTTCGCCGCAGAAATGGAAATCGGGTTCACCCGGATGGCCCATCGGCCAGCGGCAGATGCGATCGTTGAGATCGAGCAGGCTGGTCTTGTCGGCCATTTCCGGGCTGGGCTTGGCCGGGACAAGCCGGCGCGGCGGGGCCGGTGGGATCGGGGCCTGCTGATCGCCGGGGCCTTGGCGCAGGAAGCCGCCGGGGCCAACCGAAACGATGCGCGGCTTGGCCGCGGCTGGGGCACCGGCTTCGGCCGGTTGCGCGGCGGGGGCAGGCGCGGCGCTGGCCGGTGCAGCCGCCGGGCGCGGCGCAGGGGTGGCCGGCGCGGCAGCGCGGGGGGGTGCGGCGCGCGGGGTGGCTTCAGCCTTGGGAGCCTTGGCCGGAGCTGGCGCGGCATCGCCCTTTTCGTTGGCCTTGACCGGCGAAGGGCGGGCCTTCAGCCCAAGACGGTGCGCCTTGCCGATCACGGCATTGCGGCTGACCCCGCCCAGTTCTTCGGCGATCTGGCTGGCAGTGGAACCACCTTCCCACATCTTGGTCAGCTTTTCGATCCGTTCGTCGGTCCAGCTCATTCCCTGTCCACTTTCATCGGGGCCTTTGGCAGCGGTCGTGCTTGCCACATGCGTAGCAAGCC
>JBDKLL010000117.1:0-31998 GCA_039795595.1 Pseudomonadota bacterium | reverse complement strand
CGTATCGGCCAGGAACTCGATTACGACAAGCTGAGCCTGTCGGTTGAAACCGATGGCACCGTGGCCCCGGAAGATGCCGTGGCTTATGCTGCGCGCATCCTGCAAGACCAGCTTTCGCTGTTCGTCCACTTCGAAGACGCGCTGCCGGTGGGCGGTTCGCCGATGATCGGGATGGCTGCTCCGGCCGCTGAAGAAGGCGATACCAACCAGCTCAACCGCTACCTGCTCAAGAAGGTGGACGAACTGGAACTGTCGGTCCGCAGCGCCAACTGCCTCAAGAACGACAACATCATCTACATCGGCGACCTGGTCCAGAAGACCGAGGCCGAGATGCTCCGTACGCCGAACTTCGGCCGCAAGTCGCTCAACGAAATCAAGGAAGTGCTTTCCTCGATGGGTCTGCGCCTTGGCATGGACATCCCCGGCTGGCCGCCGGAAAACATCGAAGAAATGGCCAAGAAGCTTGAACAAGAGCTGCTTGGCTAAACAGGATCCGGCCGGGGCTTTGCTCCGGCCGTTCCAGCCTTCGGGTTGGAGCACCGGTAACGGCGGCCACCGCAAGCGCTGCCAGGTCTGGGGTACCTCGAACGGCCCCTTAACGAACGAAGGAATGAATTATGCGCCATAAATACGGCGGTCGTAAGCTGAACCGCACCTCGTCGCACCGCAAGGCCCTGTTCCGCAACATGGCGGCGGCGCTGATCAAGCACGAACAAATCACCACCACGCTGCCCAAGGCCCGCGAACTGCGTCCTTACGTGGAAAAGCTGATCACGCTGGCGAAGCACGGTGGCCTGTCGAACCGCCGTCTGGCCCATGCCCGTCTGCTGGATGATGCGCAGCTGGTGAAGCTGTTTGACGTGCTGGCCACGCGTTATGCCGATCGCGCCGGTGGTTACACCCGCGTGATCAAGGCCGGCATCCGCGCTTCGGACGCTGCCCCGATCGCGGTGATCGAACTGGTTGATCGCGATACCGCGGCCAAGGGCCAGGATTCGGGTCCGGTGTTCACCGACGAAGCCGAATAAGACTTTCCGGCTTGCGCCAGCGCGGCGCAAGGGGATCAAACAGGCGGTCGCAAGCATAGGCTTGCGGCCGCCTTTTGCGTTGCCCGGCAGATTGGCAGACTGTGCTTCATATCTGCGCTGCCAGAATGAACGCATGCTGTCGGTCCAGTTCAGCCTTGGGCCACGGCCAGCGGTTTAGAGCGTTCTGCAGCGCCGGACAGTTTCGTCTGGCGCGGTGAATGGATGCAGATCATGAAGACCCTGTCGAAAGCATTTGTGGGCACCATCGCGGCGGGTGCGGTGGTGGTTGCCAGTGCCAGCCCGGTGCTGGCCAAAGACCGAGATTTCCGTGATCGCGATGGGATCAGTGCCGGTGATGTGATCGCCGGGGCGCTGGTGATTGGCGGGATCGCGGCGATTGCCGCGGCCGCCAGCAATGCTGACCACGCTGATCGCGATGACGATGGGTATCGCTATGATCGTGCCGGCTATGGCTGGGACGATCGCGGTTCTGGCTGGGCTTACGGGGGCAATCCGCGGCAGGCCGTGGAACAGTGCATCTATGCCGCGGAACGCAATGCGGCGCGTTACAGTTATGGCCGCGCGGATGTGACCGATATCCGGCAGGTCCGCGATACCCGCTTTGGTTACGAAGTGCGTGGGCGGATTGCGGTCAATACCACGGGGCGCGGTTGGCGCAGCGGCGATGGCGCGTATGGCCGGGGGTGGGGCGGTGATTACCGCGGTTGGAGCAGCAACTTGCGCGGTTACGATAGCGGGTCGTTCACCTGCCGTTACGAACGGGGCCGGGTGGTTGATCTAGATTACAGCGGCCTGCGCGGCCTGTGAGCATAGCCGCGAGCACGGTTGGGCCGGACAGCGTGGCGATCCGGCCCCGATTCCGGGTTAAACCCCCAGCCAGCGCGCGATCGCACCCAGCAGATCGCGGTTGAACGCTTTGGCGATCCCGCTTTCGGCAACGGCGTTGAACGCGTGGATTGCACCGGGATAGGAGTGGAGTTCGACCGGCACCCCCGCGGCGATCAGCCGGCGCGCATAGGCCAGGTCTTCGTCGAGGAACAGGTCGAGGCTGCCGGTGCCGATCCAAGTTGGTGGCAGGCCTGCCAGATCATCGGCCAGTGCTGGTGAAAACCAGCCCTTGCGTGTGTCGGCGGGCTGGTAGTTCCCGCGCAGCGCTTCCCACCCGAACACGTTGCGGCCGCGGGTCCACACAAATTCACCGGTGATCGGGTTGGCATAAGGGCAGGCATCGCTGCCGGTGCGGTGGTCGAGCATCGGATAGGTCAGGAATTGTGCGGCCAGTTTCGGTCCGCCCTGATCGCGCGCCATCAGCGCCACGGCCGCGGCCAATCCACCGCCGGCGCTTTCCCCGATCACCCCGATCCGCGCCGGATCAACGCCCAACGTGGCAGCATTGCCGGACAGCCATGTCAGCGCGGCAAGGCAATCATCCTGCGGGGCGGGGAAGGGGTGTTCAGGCGCCAGCCGATATTCGACCGAAGCCACCGGAATGCCCAGCGCCACTGCCAGCCCGGAGGGGTTATGCTGCATCGACCGTGCTGATCCCATCACCATCCCGCCGCCATGGATATGCAGCAGTGCCGGACGCGGCGCAGCGCCACTGCCGGGCGCAGGATCGTACCAGTAGATTTCAAGCGGCCCGCCGGGTCCATCGATCAGTTTGATTTCGGCCGGCAGCGGCGGTGCGCCTAGAAACGCAAACCGGGCTTCGGCATCGCTGCGGATCTGGGGCAGTGTTTCGGCGGTAAAATCGCCAGCAGGCATCAGATCGATCAGCGGGGCAACTTCGGGATCGACAAGGTGGCGGGTGGTCATTGGGGCGTGTCTCCTCTTGCGTTGCAGCTTGGCCGGTTCGCACGCAGCCAACAAGGCCCTTTCGCATGCGGCCATGACGACTTATCTGGCATGCGATGTCCCGCAAACCGCCGCCATCTGCTCCGCATAGCGACGAGCGCTTCCATGAGGAGCAGGCAACCTCGACGATCCGCGGCAGCCAGCCCGATCTTGCGGTGGGCGTGGCGGCAATCCGCGAAGTGCTGGCGACGTTGAAGCCCAAGCCTGGGGTGTACCGGATGCTCGATGCGCGGGGCGATGTGCTTTACGTTGGCAAGGCGCGGGCGCTGCGCAACCGGGTGGCGAACTATACCCAGGTGGAACGCCTGCCGCTGCGGCTCAAGCGGATGGTGGCGCAGACCCGCAGCATGGTCATCATCACCACCAATTCCGAGGCGGAGGCGCTGCTGCTCGAAGCGCAGCTGATCAAGCGCTATCGCCCGGCCTACAACGTGCTGCTGCGCGATGATAAGTCATTCCCGTTCATCCTGCTGCGCAGCGATCACGAATTTCCGCGGATCACCAAGCATCGCGGGGCGCGCAAGGCCAAGGGCAATTATTACGGCCCCTTCGCCAGCGCAGGCAGCGTCAACACCACGATCAATGCGCTGCAAAAACTTTTCCTGCTGCGCAGTTGCACGGACAGCTTTCTGGCCCGGCGCGACCGGCCGTGCCTGCTGTATCAGATCAAGCGTTGTTCGGCCCCATGTGTGGGGCGGATCGATCCCGCTGGCTATGCCGAACTGGTGCGGCAGGCCAAAGACTTCCTGGGCGGCAAGAGCAGCGCGGTGCAGCGCGAAATCGAAGGCCAGATGCAGGCCGCGGCCGAGGCGCTTGATTTCGAAAGCGCGGCCCTGCTGCGGGATCGGCTGCGCGCGGCAACGTTCATTCAGGGTAGTCAGGCGATCAATGCTGAAGGCATCGGCAACGCCGATGTGTTTGCGATTGCCGCGCAAGGTGGACAGTTCGGGGTGCAGGCGTTCTTCATTCGCGGCGGCCAGAATTGGGGCCACCGCGCGTTCTTCCCGAGCCACACCGATGGTTTGGATGAAGCCGAAGTGCTGACCAGTTTCCTCGCCCAGTTCTATGAGGAAGTGCCGCCACCGCGTACCATTCTGGTCGATCGCGCACTGCCCGAAGCTGATCTGCTCGCCGAAGCCTTGGCCAGTGCAGCGGGCGGGAAAGTTGACATTTCGGTGCCGCAACGCGGGGATCGCCGGCGGCTGATCGATCAGGCGGCGCGCAATGCGGTGGAGGCGCTGGAACGGCGGCTGGCCGAAAGCGGCACCAAGGCACGGACTATGGCGGAACTGGCTGAATTCCTCGAACTGCCCGAAGTGCCGCAGCGCATCGAAGTTTACGATAACAGCCACATCCAGGGTGCCAATGCGCTGGGGGCCATGATCGTGGCCGGGCCGGAAGGGTTCATCAAGGGCCAGTACCGCAAGTGGAACATCAAGCAGGCCCAAACCAACGATGATTTCGGGATGATGCGGGAAGTGTTCCAGCGCCGCTTTGCCCGCGCGGCCGAGGACGATCCCGATCGCGATGGCGGTACATGGCCGGATCTGGTGCTGATCGATGGCGGCAAGGGCCAGATGAGCGCAGTGCGCGATACGCTGGAAGAACTGGGGATTGAGGACGTCCCCCTGATCGCAATCGCCAAAGGCCCGCATCACGGCCGCGACGGGCGCGAGGTGTTCCATTTCCCCGATGGCCGGGAAAAGATGCTGCCGGTCAATTCCCCGGTGCTGTTCCAGCTTCAGCGGCTACGCGATGAAGTGCACCGCTTCGCCATCGGCGCGCACCGCGACAAACGCAGCCGGGCGATTACGGCCAGCCCGCTGGATGAAATTGCCGGGATCGGCCCGGCGCGCAAGCGTGCGCTACTGCTGCATTTCGGCACGGCCGGCAAAGTGCGCGCGGCGTCATTAGACGATCTGCAACGTGCCCCCGGGGTCAGCGCGGCAGTGGCGCAGACGGTCTATGATTTTTACCACCCGGGCGGGTAGGCTGCGGATTTAATCCTTGGGCACAACTTTGCGGATCATGCCTTCCTGCGCCACGCTGGCCACCAGCCGGCCATCGCGGGTGAAGATCCGCCCGCGGTTGAAACCGCGCCCGCCGCCCGACCATGGGCTGTCGGTAGCATAAAGCAGCCATTCGTCGGCCCGGAACGGTTCGTGGAACCACACCGCATGATCAAGGCTGGCGCTGACCACTTCGCCGCGCGCCCATGACAGGCCGTGGGGCAGGGCGCAGGTGCCGAGCAGGGTCATATCGCTGGCAAAGGCAAGGATTGCGCGGTGAATACGCGGATCATCCGGCAGTGCGGCCACGGTTTTGAACCACGAATGCGAGCGCGGCGGGGCGGGTTGCGGATTGGTCCAGTGCCGCCCTTCGACCGCGCGCATTTCCACCGGGCGTTCGGCCAGGAAATGGTGGCGCTGTTCGGGGCGGGCCTGTTCGGCAAAGCGGCGGCGTACCACGCTTTCCGGTTCTAGATCCTCGGGTGGGGGAACATCGGGCATGGCCGCATCAACATGGTGCAAGCCGGCTTCGTGTTTCTGGAACGAGGCTGTCAGGTTCAGGATTGGCCGACCCTGCTGGCTGGCTACCACCCGGCGATTGGAAAACGATCCGCCATCAAAATCGCGCTCAACTTGGTAATCGATCTCGATCCCTTCGCTACCGCCGCGCAGGAAATAGGCGTGCAGTGAATGCGCCGGGCGGGCCGGGTCCACGGTCTGTTCGGCGGCGGCCAGCGCCTGTGCGATGACTTGCCCGCCAAACACCCGGCCCACGCCGCCGTGCTTTTTCCGGCCGAGGAACTGGTCATCCCCCTGATCTTTCACTTCCAGCAGTTTGACCAGTCCGGCGACCAGATCTTCGGGTTTGCGCTCTATATCCATTCCCTGCCTTTGCGGTGCGGCGCAGGGGGCGTCAATAGGTCGCAAGGCGCAACGGGCCGGGCAGCCTGTGCGGGGCAAACGAAAACCCCGCCCGGATCGCTCCGGACGGGGTTTCGTTCACCCGGCGGTGACGGTGGTGGTTACACCCCGCCGTGCGCCAGCGCCGCGAGCAGCAGCAGCGCGACGATGTTGGTGATCTTGATCATCGGGTTGACGGCCGGACCCGCGGTATCCTTGTAAGGATCGCCCACCGTGTCACCGGTCACCGCAGCCTTGTGGGCTTCGCTGCCCTTGCCGCCGTGATGGCCGTCTTCGATGTACTTCTTGGCGTTGTCCCAAGCGCCGCCGCCCGAGGTCATCGAAAGCGCGACGAACAGCCCGCCCACGATCACGCCCAGCAGCAACGCACCGAGCGCGGCAAAGCCGTTATCCTGCCCGGCAACCGCCGAAATGACGTAGTACACGACAATCGGCGCAAGCACCGGCAGCAGCGACGGAACGATCATTTCCTTGATCGCGGCCTTGGTGACGAGGTCCACCGTGCGGGCATAGTCGGGACGGCTGGTGCCGGCCATGATGCCCTTGTCGTTGGCGAACTGATCGCGCACGTCAACCACCACGTCACCCGCGGCACGGCCAACGGCGGTCATGCCCATCGCACCGAACAGGTACGGGAGCAGCGCGCCAAGCAGCAGGCCAACGATGACATACGGGTTTTCGAGGCTGAAGTTCACCGACAGGTCGGGGAAGAATTCCCGCAAGTCGGTGGTGTAGGCGGCGAACAGCACCAGCGCGGCAAGGCCGGCCGAACCGATCGCGTAACCCTTGGTCACCGCTTTGGTGGTGTTGCCCACGGCATCCAGCGCGTCGGTCTTTTCACGGACCGAATCGTCAAGACCTGCCATTTCGGCAATCCCGCCGGCGTTGTCGGTCACCGGACCATAGGCGTCGAGCGCAACGACCATCCCGGCCAGCGCCAGCATGGCGGTAGCCCCGTAAGCGATGCCGAGCGGGCCGGCGAGCTTGTAGGTGATGATCATGGCGATCACGATCGCCAGCGCCGGAAGCGCGGTGGCTTCCATGCTGATGGCCAGCCCCTGGATCACGTTGGTGCCATGGCCCGTTACCGAAGCCTTGGCGATCGACTTGACCGGGCGATAGTTCGTTCCGGTGTAGTATTCGGTGATCCAGATGATCAGCCCGGTCAGCACCAGGCCAACCAGCCCGGCATAGAACAGGCCGCGGCCGGTGAAGCTGTAGGCGTTGCCGAAGGCTTCATAGCTGGTGGCAACTTCCATATCGCCCAGCGCATGGGACATCGCCCACCAGATTGCCGGAATCGACAGCAGCGCGGTGACAAGGAAGCCCTTGTACATCGCGCCCATGATGTTGTTCGATTTGCCAAGCTTGACGAAATAAGTGCCGACGATCGAGGTGAAGATGCACACCCCGCCGATCAGCAGCGGCACGGCCATCAACGCGCCAAGGTTGGCGGCGTTTTTGACCAGCAGCGCGGTCATCACCATGGTCGCACCAACGGTAACGACATAAGTTTCGAACAAGTCGGCGGCCATGCCAGCGCAATCGCCCACGTTGTCGCCCACGTTGTCGGCGATCACGGCCGGGTTGCGTGGATCGTCTTCCGGGATCCCGGCTTCGACCTTGCCGACCAGATCGGCGCCCACGTCAGCGGCCTTGGTGAAGATCCCGCCGCCAAGGCGCGCGAAGATCGAAACCAGCGACGCACCCAGTGCCAGCGCGGTCAGCCCGGTGACAACCGTACGGTCGTTCACGGCCAGCCCGGCGGGGCCGGTAAGGTACCAGTAATACACCGCGATCGCGAGCAGCGCGAGGCCGGCCACCAGCATCCCGGTGATCGCGCCAGCGCGGAACGCCAGCGTCAAACCGGATTGCAGGCCTTCCTGCGCCGCAGCCGCGGTGCGGACGTTTGAGCGCACCGACACGTTCATGCCGATGAACCCGGCCACGCCCGAAAGAATGGCGCCCAGCACGAACCCGGTCGCCGAAACGGCACCCAGTGCGTAGGCAACGATCACCGCCACAACCACGCCGACGATGGCGATGGTGGTGTACTGGCGCTTGAGGTAGGCTTGCGCGCCTTCCTGAATGGCGCCGGCGATTTCCTGCATTTTGGCATTACCAGCCGGTGCACCAAGCACCTGGCGGCTGGTTACGAAGCCGTAAACCACGGCTAACGCCCCCAGGGCGATTGAAATTTCAACTAAACTCACTTCAGGGTACCCCCCTTCTGGCTATCCTTGAACTGTAGTAGTTCCCCAAGACGTCCGCTGCGTGCGGAACTGTTCTTGGCAACAGGTATAAGGCCGCAAAGGGCGGGCGCAACCCCTCGATTGGGCAGCCCGCGGCAGGCTGGGGAAAAGCCTAGCGGTGCTCGTAACCCAGCGTGTCGGCTGGGGGTGGTGCCGCACCATCGAGCAGAATTGGCGAAGATCCGGTCGGCAGCGCCACGCCGATTGGCGTTGATGCTATTGGTGGAGTGGTTCCGGCTGGCAGAGTGAACAGCAACTGGTAATCATCGCCCCAGCGCAAGGCTTCGGCGCGGCGCGGCTCGGGGCAGGCCAGTGGGACTGCGCCGGGGGTGATATCAAACGTCACGCGGCTGGCTTGCGCCATGCGCGCTGCATCCAGCAACAGCCCATCGGATACGTCCATCATCGCGGTAACGTGCGGGGCCAAGGCCATTCCTTGGGCGAGCAGCGCTTTCGGGCGGCGATAGGCCGTGCTGTCGCCGGTTCCGGCGCGCAGGGCTTCCAGCCCGATCATCGCCCCGCCCACCGGGCCGGTAATCCACAGGCCGTCGCCCACGTGCACCCCGCTGCGCGCCGGGACCGGGCGGTGGGTGGCCCGGCCGATCGCGGTCAGCCCTAGCGATTGCGGGCCACTGCTTGCGCTCACGGTGTCCCCGCCCAGCAGCGGCACGTCATAATGCGCCAATGCTTCGCGCAGGCCATCCAGAAACCGGGCATCATCGGCGCCCAATTGATAGCCCAGCAGCACCCCCAACGGCGCGGCGCCTTTGGCGGCAAGATCGGACAGGTTGGTGGCGATCAGCTTCCATGCCACGTCGGCCGGGTCTTGTTCGGGCAGGAAGTGGATCCCGGCCACCATGCTGTCATGGGTCAACACCAGCGTTTCGCCACCGATTTCGAGCACGGCGGCATCATCTGCCAGCCCGCGTGCGCCGGGATGCGTGGCCAGTGCCCGCAAAGCCTCGATAAAGGCGCGTTCGGTGGTCAGCGGCGAACCTTAACGGACCGCTTTTGCCACGGCATCGAGCACGCCGTTGACGAATTTTGCCTCACGCGCCTCGAAGAAGGCATGGGCCACGTCGACGTATTCGCTGATCGCGGTGGGGGTGGGTACATCAGCCCGGGCCATTAGTTCCCACGCGCCAGCGCGCAGGATCTGCAGCATGGTCTTGTCCAGCCGTTCCAGCTTCCAGCCTTCGGCCAGCCGTTCACCCAACAAGGCGTCGATCTCATCGCGGCGAGCATCGACGCCTTTGACGATAGCGTCGAAGAATTCGACTTCGGCATCGGCGTATTGATCGCCCTCGATTTCCGCGCCCAACCGGTGGCGGTGGAATTCGTCGAGCAGGGTGGCCATCCGGGTGCCTTCCATGTCGAGCTGGTACAGCGCCTGAACGGCGGCGAGGCGCGCGGCGGCGCGTTCTTTGGAACGGGCTTTCATGGATCGAGCCTTACTTGGATAGAACGGGCATGCGCGGGCAGGCCTTCCGCCTGTGCCAGCGCCACAGCGGCGGGGCCGATTGCGCGCAGGGCGGTTTCGTCAAGCTGGATGAAGCTGGTGCGCTTCATAAAGTCCAGCACCGACAGACCCGATGAAAAGCGCGCACGGCGCCCGGTGGGCAGAACGTGGTTGGGCCCGGCTACGTAATCGCCAACCGCTTCGGGGGTGAACCGGCCCATGAACACCGACCCGGCGTGGCGGATCGCGTCCATCAGGGGCTGGGGATCGTCAACCGCCAGTTCGACGTGCTCGGCCGCCAGCGCATTGGCCAGCGCCGGGGCTTCGGCCAGGCTGGCGACGGTGATGATCGTGCCGTGGGTGTTCCAGCTTTGCATCGCAACCGGCGCGGTGGGCAGGATCGCCAGTTCGGCATCGACGCTGCGGGCTACGGCATCGGCAAACGCGGCATCATCGGTGATCAGGATCGCTTGCGCCGCCGGATCGTGCTCGGCTTGGCTAAGCAGATCAGCGGCGGTCCACTGCGGGTTGTTGTGGCCATCGGCGATGACCAGAATTTCGCTCGGCCCGGCGACCATGTCGATCCCGACCACGCCGTAGAGCTGGCGTTTGGCTTCGGCGACCCACGCGTTGCCGGGGCCGGTGATGACATCAACCGGCTGGATCCGCTGCGTGCCATAGGCCAGCGCGCCCACCGCCTGCGCCCCGCCGATGCGCCACACTTCATCCACCCCGGCAAGGTGGGCTGCGGCCAGCACTAGCGAATTGACCTGCCCCTTCGGCGTGGGGGTGACCACGACCAGCCGCTCCACCCCGGCAACTTTGGCCGGGATCGCATTCATCAGCAGTGATGAGGGGTAAGCCGCCCGTCCGCCGGGAACATAGAGCCCGGCGGCGTCAACCGCCCGCCACACCGCCCCCAGCCGGACGCCGGCCGAGTCCACTTCATCGCGGTCGGCCGGCAGTTGCGCGGCATGATAGGCCCGGATCCGCGCGGCGGCGAGTTCCAGCGCGGCGCGCAGATCGGGATCAAGCGCATCAAACGCAGCCGCGCAATCCGCCGCAGAAATCCGCCAATCGCCATCGCTTTCAAGGCTGTGGCCATCGAACCGGGCCGTGTATTCGGCCAGTGCGGCATCGCCGCGGCGGCGCACGTCGGCTAGAATAGCCTGCACATCGCGGGCCACATCGGCTTCGCTCTCGCGCCGATCGGCCACGAGCCGCGCAAAGGCCGCCGCAAAGCCCGGATCACGAGAATTGAGCCGCAGCATCAGGCGGTCTGCGGCTGGGCCGCCAGCGCGCGAAATCGTTCGACCAGCGCGCCCACGCGCTCATCGGTTTTAAGCGCGGCGCGGTTGACGATCAGGCGGGCAGAAATCTGCAAAATTTCGCTGGTTTCAACCAGACCGTTGTCCTTCAGCGTCTTGCCGGTGGAGACCAGATCGACGATCCGGCTGGCCAAGCCAAGGCCCGGTGCCAGTTCCATCGCCCCGTTCAGCTTGACCACTTCGGCCTGAATGCCCAGCTGTTCAAAATGCTTACGTGTCAGGTTGGGATACTTGCTGGCGACGCGCAAATGGCTGGCCTGCCCGGCTTGTGCCGGCTGCTCTACCGGTTCGGCCACCGACAGGCGGCAATGCCCGATGTTGAGATCAACCGGGGCATAGAGATCGGAATAGGCGAATTCTTCGATCACATCCGAACCCACGATGCCCACCTGCGCCGCGCCGTGGGCTACAAACGTGGCGACATCGAACGCCCGCACCCGGATCAGGCGCATGTCGCTGCCCCAGATCGCATCAGGCTCGCAGGCAAAAGATAATGCGCGAGATTTCTTGTCGTGGAACTCGGCTTCGGGCACCACGCCGGCACGCGCCATCAGCGGCAGCGCTTCATCGAGGATGCGGCCCTTGGGAATGGCGAAGGTGAGCGGACGGGACATAGTCCGCGGCGTTTAGGCGCGGCGGGGCGAAAGGGCAAGGATGGCTGAACAATACAAGTTCGTTGATATCAACGCGAGCGGGCCGGGCATGGTAACGGCGGCCTTTGCCAATCAGGTTGCCTATTGCATCGCGTCCAACGCCCCGGCGACGGCGCGGGTGGTGGCAGCCGTTCAGGCCTTGCTGGAAGCTGGTGAGGGCGGTGCGCTGCTGGATGCGGTGCGCGGCTGGGCCGGCGCGCCGCTGGCCGATGCCCTGCCGCTGCGGGTGGCCGGCGGCATCCATGCGCTGTATCTGGCGGGGCACGCGCCGGGGCTTGATGCGATCTATCGCAACGAAGCCGGGTGTGATGATGCAGCGCTGGTGGCCGGGGCGATCCATGCGCATGAGGCGGAATTGCTGCCGTGGCTGGATGGCCCGCCACAAACCAACGAAGCCGGGCGTTCGGCCAATTTCATCGCCGCGATGCTGTGGCTGGCGGAGCAAGGGTTGCCGCCCAGCTTCCAGTGCCTTGAAATCGGATCGAGCGCGGGGATCAACCTGATGCTCGATCGCTATCATTACGATCTGGCCGGGGTGCAGGTTGGCCCAGAACCCGGTGCGATGCACTTTACGCCGGACTGGAACGGCAACCCGCCGCCCGATCGCGCAATTTCGATCGCTGAAACCCGCGGCTGTGATGTTGCCCCGGTTGATCTGACCGATCCGGCGCAGGCGCTGCGGCTCAAGGCTTATATCTGGCCCGAACACACGGTGCGGTTCGAACGGATGGAGGCGGCGGTTGCCGCTGCGATACAATCACCGCCCGATCTGGTGCAGATGAACGCGGCCGAATTTGTCGAAGCAGAGCTGGCCAAGCCGCAGGCGGCTGGCACCACCCGGGTGCTGATGCATTCGATCGTCTGGCAATATGTCCCGGCCGATCAACAGTCGCGCGTGACCGCGGCGATGGAGGCAGCGGGCGCACGGGCCACGCCGGAGCGCCCGCTGGCGTGGATATCGGTTGAAGCCAACCGCGTGCTGCACTTGCATGAACTGATCGTGCGGTTCTGGCCCGGCGGCGGTGAACCCGTGCTGCTGGCGCGGGCGCATCCGCATGGCGCGGGGATTGATTGGCTGGTTTAGGGTTTGTTAGCCTGAGCCGCGCGGCGCAGTTCGGCGCGGGCTTTAAGCCCGGCGGGGATCGGCAGGCCGATGGCCTCCATCCGTTCCATCCAGCCGCCGTGGTATGAAACCCATTCCCACAGGCAGGTCAGCGCCAAGATCGTCACGCAGAGCGCGGTGAAGTGGTCTGCCGCGGGCGGGGCATTCCATGTGGCCAGCGCCAGGATGGCGAACAACCCCACGGCCACCCCGTGCGACATCGGAAAGTTGCCCAGCGTGTTGGCCACCCGCTTGAACAGGCCCAGCCCGGTCAGGAACAGCACGGCCCCTCCGGTTTGGAGCAGCACAAAGGCGTGGCTGGCGGGCGCGCTGGCTTGGTCCAGCAGTAGCGCATCACCCACTGCGCCGATCACCACCCCCAGCACGATCGGCATGTGCAGGTAGGTATAGGCATTGCGGGCCACGCGCCCGGCCTGATCGTGACCGGAAATCAACCGCGCGCCGCGCTCTGCGCCCAGATCGAAATAGAGCCACCACATCAGCGCAGCCGACAGGAAAGCCAGCACGAACCCACCGGCGCGCGCGCTGTCGATCGCTTGGCCCGCGAACGCGGTGCCGGACACCACGATCCCTTCGCCCAGCGCGATGATGATGAACAGCGCGCAGCGTTCGGCCATGTGGCTGCCCGATATGTCCCAATCTGTTGCCAGCGATCGGCCCATGCCGGGGGTGCGGAACATCGCCATCGGTCCGGCATATTCGATTGCCAGCGCGCCCAGCCACCACCGCAACCGGGCTGGTTCCGCCGCCATCGCCCCGCCGATCCACAGCGGCGCAGACACGGCGAACCACGCGGTAATCCGCACCATGTTGCGCACCCGGTCGGCCCCTTCGCGGCGAAACAGCACGGCCATCGCCGCCGAACGGCCAAGCTGGATTGCCAGATAACTGGCCGCGAACACCCCGGCGCGATCAGCAAATGCGCCGGGCAGGGCGGCGGCCATCGTCAGGCTGAGCAACATCAAGGCCAGCAGCAGCACCCGCATCTGCACCCGGTCGGGATTGGCCCAGTTGGTGACCCACGTGGTATAGATCCACGCCCACCATACGGCGAGGAACAGCACGACGCCTTCGGCCAGCCCGCGCCATGTCAAATGGTGGTGCAGCGTCTGCGAAAGCTGGGTGATCGCAAACACGAACACCAGATCGAAGAACAGCTCAAGGTTGCTAACCGGAGCGTGGCCGCCGCCGTGGTTGCGCAGCAAAGTGGCCCGCGGACGTGCCGCGTCGGTGGCCTGTTCAGTTGGCGCTACGACCAAGGAACTGGTCCATTGCGGTATTGACGGCGGCAGGTGCTTCCCACGGCACGAAGTGGCCGCAGTCCGGCACTTTCACCACGGTCAGGTCATCGATGATCGCGTCCATCCCATCAAGGTTTTCGGGCGGCAGAGCATGGTCGTCCAGCGCCCAGATTACCAGCGTCGGGATCGTCAGTTGCGGGATCGGGACCGGTTTCCAGCCCGCCGGCAGTGCATAGGGCGCATCCATCGCCAGCACTTCCATCGGGCTGGCGCGATACCAGTTGAGCATCGCGATCGCGGCTTCCGGGTTGGCCCAATCGGCCAACAGCGCTTCGCGTTCCTCCGGTTCCATCATCGGGGATTCTTCGCGTTCACCAAACGCTTTGAGCAGCAGTGCGCCCAGCCCGAATTCGCGGACCAGCGGATCGTTCGCCGGATCGCGGAATTCGCGGAAATATTGGCTGGCCGCGCGCTGCACCCGGTTGGTGTAGAGCAGGCGCGGAAAAATCGTGGGATGCGGGGCGTTGGCGATCACCGCGCGGGTCACCCGCCCATTCGCTTGCCCGAGCAGCGCCACGCCCCATGCAATCGCGCCGCCCCAATCGTGCCCGACGATCGTGAAATTCGCCACGCCCAGCGCATCGGCCAGTTGGAATACGTCCCCGATCAGTTTGTCCGGCGCATAGTTTTCGGCCCCGGAGGGTTTGGATGATCCGCGATAGCCGCGCTGATCGGGCGCGATGCAGCGGAACCGGCCCGCAAGGTGCGCGATCTGGTGCCGCCACGTGCGGTGGCTTTCGGGAAAGCCATGCAGGAAGATCAGCGCCGCGGCATCGCGCGGGCCAATGTCCACGACATCCAGTTCGATCCCGTTGGCAAGCTGCACACGCTGCTGGATCAGCGCGGTCATCCTTCGGCTTTCATCTTTTCGGCATAGCCTGCGGCCATCATCGCTGCGACCTGATCGAGCAGCGCATCGGGCGTGCGGCGCAGTTCGCCCATCTGCTGTTCGCCGCCCACTGCGATAATGATTTCGCGCTCATCGGCGGCCATCGCATCCAGCATCTGCTGCGCGGCCAGATCGGGATCGATCCCGTTGTCGATCGCCTTGTCACTGACCCCGCGGGCCGAACCATCGGCGGTCAGCGCGTTGCGCGATACCCCGGTGCGGATCGATCCGGGATAGATGTTATGCACTTTCAGCCCCAATTGCGCGGTTTCGGCGCGCAGGGCATCGGCATAACCGGCCAGCCCGAACTTCGCTGCGCAATATGCGGTGCGCATCGGCACGCCGACTTTGCCGGCAATCGATGAAATCATCGCGATCCGCCCGCTGCCGCGCGCGGCCATGCGGGGCAGGATCGCCTGCGTCAGTTCGATCGGGGCGAGCAGATCGACCCCGATGATCCGTTCATAGACGTTATAAGCGGTATCAACCGCCAGGCTGCGCTGCGAAATCCCGGCGTTGTTGACCAGCAGATCAATCCCGCCCGAACCGGCCGCGGCCCATGCCCAGGCACGTTCCACCGCAGGGGCGATGGCGGCGTGATCGGTGGTTTCGAACGGCAGGACCAGCGTTTCGCCGCACTCTGCGGCCACCGCGTTCAGGGCGTCGACATTGCGTCCCGACAGCACCACCCGGGCGCCTGCCTTGCTCAGCGCGCGGGCAAGTGCGGCCCCAATCCCCGATGATGCCCCGGTGATCCACGCGGTTTGTCCTGCAAAGCTCATCCCGATTTCCTTTTTTGTTATGTCTGATTGCTTCAGTTTACGGCTTCACCGGGCGCTTGCGCGCGGATCGCCAACGCATGGACCCGCTGCCCCGGGATATCGCCCAGCGCGCGGATCACCATGCGTTGCCGTTCCAACCGGGATTTGCCGGTGAACGCCGCACTTTCGATCGTAACGGTAAAGTGCGATTCGCCCGATCCGTCATCCCCGGAATGGCCGCTGTGCTGCGCGCTGTCGTTGCTTACTTCCAGCCAGGTGGGGGCGAAGGTTGCGCCAAGCAGCGCTTCGATTTCGAGTGCGAGGGGGCCTTTCATGCCTTTCCTTCTAACGCATCAATCGCCATGTGGAAGGGCTGTAACAACATGGACCTGCAGTGAAGCACGATCGATTTCATGGGCGGATGAGCGGCGGCGGGCAACCTTGCGCCGCGCCGGGCTGCGCCGAACCGGGCGAATTCCGCGCCCCGGGGCCACGCGGTTCGTCGTTTGACGGGCCGGGCGATTATCGCTGGTTCTGCCTTGAACACATTCGCGCCTTCAACGCCGGGTACGATTGGTTCGCAGGGATGAGCCCCGAAGAAATCATGCGGGCGCAATCGCCCATTCACGGATGGGAGCACCAAACGCGCGCCTTTTCGCCCACCGCCGGGATCGATGCCGCGCCGCGCTGGGCCGATTTCAAGGATCCGCTTGATGCGATCAGCGGCCGAGCGCGGATGCGCCGCCCGGCCGAGCGCACGGATGGCCGGGCCGTGACCCCCGATGAACGCCGCGCGCTGGAGGTGCTGAACCTGCCGCTCGACGCGGATCGCCGCGCGCTGCGCCGCCGCTACACCGAACTGGTTCATGCGCTCCACCCGGATCGCAACGGCGGGGATCGGTCGAGCGAAAAGCGCCTGCAAGCGGTGGTCGAAGCGTATCAATTGCTGCGCAAGGCCGCGGCCTTCGCCTGATCGTCTTAATCGCTGGGTTGGGTCCACATTGCGTGCCAACGCGCGCCAGCGGCTTCATCAAAAATTCGTGCAGCATCATCGATGCCGTAGAATTGTCCGAATGCTTCGGCATCGGCGGGTAGCGCCACCCACGCTTGCTTGCTGTCGGTGAAGACATGGACGGAAGGCGGGCAACTGCTGGGATTATCCAGCGTGCCCACCCGGACAAACGCAGCTTGGGTGGCTGCTCCATAATGGCTCCACACGGCAACCTTGCATGCCGGGCATCGTGCAATTGTTTGGCCCCGGCCACTTGCCGTTGGGGTTGGCACGAGTTCCGGGGACACGCCTTGCTGATCGATGTTGTTGGTTTCGATCACAGCATTGTGCGCGAAGGCGCTGCCGGTTTCACGCTGGCACCAGTGGCAATGACAGCAGTTGACCACGATCGGATTGGAGTTGAGTTCATAACGAACTTTTCCGCATGCGCAGCCACCGGTGAGAGCCAATTGAATATCCTTTTAAATCAAGATGATTCGCATAGCACTTTTAACTGGTCAGCGACAATCCCCCAGCCTTGGTCAAAGCCCATCGCGCGGTGTTGGGCGTGGCTTTCGGCTGACCAGTGGCGGGCGCGGCCGGTGTAACGCGTGCCGGTGCCTTCGGGCGCAATTTCCCAAATGCCGAGCATGAACGGGCCTGATGGTTGAAGATCGCCTTCGATTGCATCGGTAATCGCAAACCGGTGGCCTTCGTCCCATGCCAGCACGAAGCCCGGATGTTCGTTCACTTCGCCATCGGGGCCGTGCATTTCGATCAGCGACGTGCCGCCGGCGCGGCGATCGAATTGTTTGACTTCGGCGCGCCACGGCGGCGGGCACCACCATTCGCCCATGCGGTTGGTGAGAATATCCCACACTTTTTCAGGGGCGGCATCGATCAGGCGGGTGACGGTCAATTCATACACGGGGTGGAACTCCAGCTCGAATAGTACCGGGGAAGGCAGCGGTGAATTTCCCCCGGTGAGTCGTTGTTTGCAACGCAAAGCTTATTGCAGGGTGCCGCGCGCGCGTATAGGCGGGGCGATGCGATGACCAACATACCGAACAACCAGCTCGATACTTCCGGCACCACCATCCTCGACGGCCCCGATCGTGAGATCGACGTGCGCGAGATGTTCGGGATCGATATCGACATGAAAGTCCCCGCGTTCAGCCAGGCGGATGAACGCGTGCCCGATATCGATGACACCTATGTGTTCGATCCGGATACCACGCTGGCGATTCTGGCGGGCTTTGCCTTCAACCGCCGGGTGATCGTGCAGGGTTATCACGGTACCGGTAAATCGACCCACATCGAACAAGTGGCCGCGCGGCTCAACTGGCCGTGCATGCGCATCAACCTTGACGCCCACATCAGCCGGATCGACCTGATCGGCCGCGATGCGATCGTGCTGCGCGATGGCTTGCAGGTTACGGAATTTCGCGAAGGCCTGTTGCCATGGGCGCTGCAGCACCCGGTCGCGCTGGTGTTTGATGAATACGACGCTGGCCGCCCGGACGTGATGTTCGTGATCCAGCGCGTGTTGGAAACCGAAGGCAAGCTGACCTTGCTCGACCAGAACCGCGTGATCCGCCCGCACAAGTGGTTCCGCCTGTTCGCCACCGCCAATACGGTTGGTCTGGGCGATACCAGCGGGCTGTACCACGGCACGCAGGCGATCAACCAGGCGCAGATGGACCGTTGGAACATCGTGGTGGCGCTGAACTATCTGCCCGCTGCGGTCGAAGCGGAAATCGTGCTTAAAAAGGTAACCGACATGGCGGCCGATGTGGTGGCCAACATGGTCAAGGTGGCCGATATGACCCGGCAGGGCTTCATCAACGGCGATATTTCCACCGTGATGAGCCCGCGCACGGTGATCACGTGGGCGCAGAACACCGCGATCTTCAAGGATCCGGGCTTTGCTTTCCGGCTTTCGTTCCTCAACAAGTGCGACGAAACCGAACGGATGCTGGTGGCGGAATATTATCAGCGGGTGTTCGGCACCGAACTGCCCGAAAGCGTGGTGGCCAAGGCGTAAGCCCTAACGGCATCCCCAAACGAAAACGGCCCCCGGATTGTCTCCGGGGGCCGTTTTCGTTTGGGGTTGTGCCCGGCGATTACGGCGTAACCAGATACTTTTCCCCGGTGCGGCGGGCGTTGTATTCGCTGACCGCGGCTTTGCTCAGCATCCCGGCCAGATCAACTTTGGCCTTGTAATGGCTGGCAAACGTGGTGGTGAGATCCTTCATCACCCGGGCGCGCATCCGGCCAACCACTTCGGGGCCAGCCTTCATCATGAACGGGGTGAGCAGCCACCCGGCCAGATCCCACGTCAGGCCGAACGCGCGGTTGAGGATCGTCGGCCCCAGATCGAGCGCGCCATAGATGTATACCTTCTTCGCTTCGGACGAGCCATAACGGCTGAACGCGGCACCGCGGCTGGCGGCGGCTTCCATCGCGGTGAGGATCTGGCCGGCCAGCGTGCCGCCACCGATCGGATCGAATCCGATCATCGCCTTGGTTTCGGCAATCGCATCGATCAGTTTGGGCATGAAATCGGCGTCGGTCATGTTCAGCACATGGGTGGCGCCCAGATCTTTCAGCAGCTTTACCTGCGCTTCGCTGCGCACGATGTTGACCAGCGGAATGTTGTCTTCCTGACAGATCTTGACCAGCATCTGCCCAAGGTTCGATGCCGCCGCGGCGTGAACGATCCCGGTAAAGCCTTCCAGTTTCATCGTTTCGGTAAAGCCCAGCGCGGTCATCGGGTTGACGAACGAACTGGCGGCCTGTTCCGCGCTGACGGCATCATCCACGGCAAAGGCCATGCTGGCTTCGCACAGCGCATAATCGGCATAGGCGGTGCCCGGTACGCAGGCCACGCGCTTGCCCATCAAGGCTTGGGCTTCGGGCGAATCCCCGGCGGCCACCACGATCCCGGCGGCTTCGTTGCCGGCTGGCATCGGCAGGCCGTGACGGGCCTTCATCGCGCGGGTGGCATTATCGGGCATCTTGGCGACAACTTTGCCCGGCGAATAAACCGCATTGTCGGTATCGGCCGAGGCGAACAACAGGCCAAGGTCAGACGGGTTGATCGGGGTGGCTTCCACCTTGATCAGTACTTGCGATGATTTGGGGGCGTCCCACGTCTTGTCGTTCAACTGCACGGTCAAAGTGCCGTCGGCATCAAGCTGGGTGGTAAGCTGCTTGCCGCTAAAGGTCATTGGTTGTCTCCCGGATAGATTGCTTTGGTAAAATATAGCCCGTCTGGCGGGGCGTTGAGGCCAAGTGCCTGCCGGTTGCGCGCGGCCAAGGCTTCGCCCAGTTGCGCTTCGCTCCACCGTCCCATGCCAACCAGCGCAAGGCAACCCACCATCGAACGCACTTGGTGATGCAGGAAGCTGCGCGCGGCGGCATGGATCTGCACTTCATCGCCCACCCGCGCCACATTCAGCCGATCCAGCGTCTTGACCGGGCTTTGCGACTGGCAATGCGCCGAACGGAACGTGGTGAAATCGTACAACCCGACCAGTGCCTGTGCCGCCCGGTGCATCGCTGGGGCATCGAGCGGCTGGGATACTTGCCATGCGCGATTGCGGTCCAGCGTCAATGGCGCGCGGCGGTTGGCGATGCGGTAGAGGTATTCGCGCCCGATGCAGGAAAACCGGGCGTGCCAATCGTCCGCCACGGTCACGCAATCCAGCACCGCGATCGGATCGGGGCGCAAGTGGTAGTTCAGCGCCTCCATCAGCCGGAACGGTTCGATCGGCTTGGCGATATCGACGTGAACCCGCATCGCCAGCGCGTGGACACCAGCATCGGTTCGCCCGGCGGCGTGCAAAATCGCGTGCTCACCAGTCACCGCATGGACGGCTTCTTCGATCGCCTGCTGCACCGAAGGGCCGTGCGCCTGCCGTTGCAGGCCCATGAACGGGGTGCCGTCAAATTCGATGGTCAGGGCGAACCGGGTCAAGCGAGCTTCATCCCGGCGGGCATGGCCCGGCCACGCAAAAAGGCCGCGGTGTCCATTACCGGACGGCCGGCACGCTGGATCAGCACGGGGCGGATTGCGCCATGTCCGCAGGCGATGGTCAGGCTATCGTCCAGCGTGTGGCCGGGGGCGCCTTCGCGGCCGATTACTTCGGCCTTCAAGACGCGGTAGCGTTCGCCATCGAGTTCGAAGAACGCCCCCGGCGCGGGGGCAAAGGCGCGGACCTGCCGTTCGATATGTTCGGCGGCGCGGGCAAAATCGATCCGGCTTTCGGCCTTGTCGATCTTGTGGGCATAAGTCACGCCCAGTTCGGGTTGGGGCTGGGCGGCATGGCCGGGCAAATCGGCCAACACGCTGAGCATCAGGCTGCCGCCGGCGGCGGCCAGTTCGGCGGTCAGTTCGCCGGCGGTCTTGTCATCCACCGGGGTGCGGCAGGTGGCCAGCATCGGCCCGGTATCCAGCCCGCGCTCCATCTGCATGATGGTGACCCCGGTCACGCTATCGCCGGCCAGAATGGCCCGCTGGATCGGGGCAGCCCCGCGCCAGCGCGGCAGGAGCGAAGCGTGGATGTTCAGGCACCCATGACGCGGCGCATCCAGCACCGCTTGCGGCAGGATCAGGCCATAGGCGGCCACCACCGCCACATCGGCGTTGAGCGCCGCGAATTCGGCCTGCTCGTCCGCGCCTTTCAGCGAAACCGGGTGGCGCACGGGGATGCCGCGGGCTTCGGCTTCGCGCTGGACGGGGGAGGGTTGCAACTGCTTGCCGCGGCCGGCGGGGCGGGGCGGCTGGGAATAAACGGCCACCACATCGTGCCCGGCGTCAACCAGCGCGATCAGCGCCGGAACCGCAAAATCGGGGGTACCCATGAAGATGACACGCATGATGGCTTCCTAAGTCGGGCCGCAAGCCCTATCGATCGTGCCATGGCATCGCAAGAGATCGAAACACTTAACTCCGCATTGGCCCGGCTGCCGGGGCTAGGGCCGCGTTCGGCTCGCCGCGCGGTACTGTGGCTGATCAAACGCCGCGAAAGCGCGCTGGCCGACTTGCTCGAGGCGCTGGCCGCGGTGCGCGAAACGCTGGTTGAATGCGCGACGTGCGGAAACGTCGATACCAGCAACCCGTGCGGGATTTGCGCGGATGCGCGGCGCGATCAACGGTCGCTCTGCGTGGTTGAGGACGTGGCCGATCTGTGGGCGCTTGATCGCGCGCGGCTGTTTACCGGGCGCTATCACGTGCTGGGTGGGCGGCTTTCCGCACTGGACGGCGTGCGGCCCGAAGACCTGACGATCGCGGCCTTGATCCAGCGGGTGGCGCAGGGCGGGATCGATGAAGTGGTGCTGGCGATGAACGCCACGCTGGAAGGGCAAACCACGGCGCATTACATCGCCGAGCGGCTGGAAGGCTATCCGGTGCGGATCACCCAGCTGGCCCATGGTTTGCCGGTGGGCGGCGAACTGGATTACCTGGATGAAGGTACCTTGGCGCAGGCCTTGCGGGCGCGCCGCCCGGTGGGCTGAACTTGCCCTGTGTTGGCCTTGCGAAGCCGGCGAAGCGCGACTATCTGGGCGGTTATGGCTATCCGTGAAATCATCGAAGTTCCCGATCCGCTGCTCAAGCAGGTTTCGGCCCCGGTCACCCAGTTCGATGCCGAACTGAAGACCCTTGTCGCCGATATGTTCGAGACGATGTACGATGCCCCCGGCATTGGGCTGGCCGCCATTCAGGTGGGCGTGCCGCTGCGGGTTTTGGTTATCGACCTGCAACCCGAAGACGAAGACGCCGAACCCGAAGTCTGCACCGCGCACGGCGGCCATAGCCACACTCACCAGCCTCTCAAGAAAGAGCCGCGGGTGTTCATCAATCCGGAACTCCTCGATCCCTCGGATGAACATACGCTCTATCAGGAAGGCTGCCTGTCGGTTCCGGATATCTATGCCGATGTGGAACGCCCGTCGCGGATCCGCGCGCGCTGGCAGGATCTGGATGGCAAGACCCATGAGGAAGAACTCGATGGGCTGATGGCCACGTGCCTGCAGCATGAAATGGACCACCTTGAAGGGATCCTGTTCATCGACCACCTGAGCCGGCTTAAACGGCAGATGGCGCTCAAGAAGCTGGAAAAGCTGCGCAAGGCCGCATAATCGCTCTGGCGTTCTTGCTCCGTTCCGTTTAGCGTTGGCAAATGGACGGGCAGATTCTGACTTTCGTTGTGCTGGCGCTGGGCGTCGGAGGCGTGCTGGGCTGGTTACTGGGTTCGCGGCCAGCAGCGGCGGCGCAGGCCCGGCTGATCGAAGCCGAAGCGCAGGCCCGCGATCTGGATGCGCGGTTCCGGCAGGCGGTCAAGGAACTGGGCGATGCGTCGATTGAACTGGCTACTCTGAAGGCCAACGCCAGCCATTTTGCCGAACAGAAAGCCGCGCTGATTGCTGCGCAAGACAGCCTCAAGCGCGAATTTGAAGCTGCCGGCGCCAAAGTGCTGGCGCAGGCGCAGGACCAGTTCCTGCAGCGCGCTGCGGAACGCTTTACTCATTCCGAGGAAAAAAGCGCCGAGCGGCTGAAAGCGCTGCTTGCTCCGGTGGACGAACGCCTGAAAAGCTATGAACGGCAGGTTGAAACGCTGGAAAAGCAGCGGGTTGATGCCTTCGGGCAATTGGCCGGGGTGATCGATGAAATGCGCAAGGGGCAGGACGCGGTGCGGCAGGAGGCCGCGCGGCTGGGCAACAGCTTGCGCAACGCCCCCAAGGCGCGCGGGCGCTGGGGTGAACAGCAGTTGCGCAATGTGCTGGAACAGTGCGGGCTGGCCGAACACACCGATTTCGTCACCGAACATTCGATCGATACGGCGGATGGCCGCCTGCGCCCCGATGCGGTGATCCGCATTCCGGGCCAGAAAAGCCTGATCGTCGATGCCAAAGTGTCGCTCAACGCCTATCAGGAAGCGTTCGAGGCGCAGGACGATGCGGCCCGCAATGCTGCGCTGGCCCAGCACGTTGCCTCGATGCGGACCCACGTGCAGCAATTGGGCGCGAAAAGCTATCAAAGCCAGTTTGCCGATGCGCCCGATTACGTGGTGATGTTCGTGCCGGGCGAACATTTTGTGGCCACCGCGCTCGAACACGATCCCGGGCTGTGGGATTTCGCTTTCGAACGCCGGGTGTTGTTGGCCACGCCCACCAATCTGGTGGCGATTGCGCGCACCGTCGCCATGGTCTGGTCGCAGGACAAGCTGGCCAAGGAAGCGATCGAAATCGGCCGGATGGGCGGTGAACTGTACGAACGCATCGCGGTGGCTGCCGATCACCTCAAACGGGTGGGATCGGGGCTGGAAGGCGCGGTCAACAATTACAACAAGTTCGTTGCCAGTTTTGAACGCAACGTGATGACTTCGGGCCGCCGTCTGCGCGACAAGGGGATCGAGATCGGCAAGCGTGAGCTTGAAGATGTGCCGCTGATCGATGCCGCACCGCGCCATGGTGAAACCGCCGCCTTGCCGGCTGGGGATACCCCTGCCGAATAACCCAAGGCGTTGCTGAGCCGGGCGGGGCGGGACTATCCGTCCAGCGCGGCCAGTGCTTCGTAAGCCAGCACCGCCGCGGCCACGGCCGCGTTCAGGCTATCGGCGCGGCCTTTCATCGGCATGGTGACGCGCAGATCGCAGGCCAGTTCGTATGCTTCCGGCAGCCCGCGCGATTCGTTGCCAACCATCAGGAAGCAGGGTGCCTGATAGGGCGCGCTGCGATAGGGCTGGGCATCGCGCAGCGATGCGGCCACCAGTTGCCCAGCACCAGAGCGTAGCCACGGCAGGAATTCATCCCACCGGGCCTGCGCGATTTGCTGGGTGAAGATCGCACCCATACTGGCGCGCACGGCTTCGACCGAAAACGGATCGGCGCAATCATCCAGCAGGATCAGCCCGCCGGCCCCCACGGCATCGCCGGTGCGCAGCATCGTGCCAAGGTTGCCCGGATCGCGCAGCGCCTGCGCCACCAGCCAGATCGACGCACGGCTGCGGTCCAGCGCGGCCAGGCTGGTATCGTATTCGGCGAACACCCCGGCCACGGCCTGCGGGTTATCCTTGCCGGTCACTTTGGCAAGAATGTCTTCGGCCATTTCCAGCACTTCGCCGCCGGCGGCCAGCACATCGGCTTCGAGCGCCGCCAGCAAGGGGTGCGGATCGCGCCCACTGGCCATCACCAGCACTTCGGGCAACTTGCCGCATTCGCGCGCGTCGGTCAGCAGGCGCAGCCCTTCGGCCAGGAACTGGCCGGCAGCCTTGCGGTGCTTTTTCTCGCGCAGCGACCGCAAGTATTTGACGGTGGGATTGGAAAAACCGGTGATCTGGCGGCGCTGGTTCACGCCCTCAATCCTCGCCAAAACCGTCCTTGACGAGCCCGACCAGCTTGGTCAGCGCCACGTCGGCGCCATGGCCGGCAACCACGATCTCGATCGAATCGCCTTTGGCCGCGCCCAGCATCATCAGCCCGAGGATCGAAGCCCCGGCGGCGTCCGCGCCATCCTTGGTCACGCGCACGTCCACATCGCTGCCCAGCTTGGTTACGGCGTTGACGAACTTGGCGCTGGCGCGCGCGTGCAGCCCGCGATTGTTGATAATCTCGACGCTTTCCCGTGCCTCGGTCATCATGCCTCCTCGCGTTCGCGCTTAGCCTTCTTGCCCCAGAAATTCTGAAGCAATGGTGATGTAGTTGCGCCCGGCATCGCGCGCTGCAACGGTTGCTGCGTTCAGATCCATGCAACCGCGCGCCTTGGCGAGGCGGATCAGCATCGGCAGGTTGATCCCGGCGATCACTTCGATCTTGCCAGCCTGCATAAGCGAAATCGCCAGATTGGATGGGGTGCCGCCAAACAAGTCGGTCAGGATGATCACGCCGCTGCCCGAATCCACGGCCTTGACCGCATCGGCAATTTCGCGACGGCGCAGTTCCATGTCGTCGTTCGGGCCGATGCACACCGTGGCCACGGCATCCTGCCGGCCGACGACGTGTTGCATCGCGTGCACGAATTCTTCGGCAAGGTTGCCGTGGGTGACCAGGATCAAGCCGATCATGCTGGATTACTGCTCCGCAAATCCGGATCGGCAGGATTGGCCGATGCGGTGAAGGTCACTGCAAAGTGCGGCCGGGCCATGCCTGTGCGGCGCGCCACCGTCAATGATTTCCTTCGCGCTGGCCCATACTAGGACCAGTGTTGTGGCTTTCGATCTGGTCGGCCGCGCGGGTGGTCAGATTGCGGTGGACGACACTGGGGGCATAGCCGGCATCGCGCAGCGCCCCCGCGATCTGTTCCGCCGTGAATACCGAGCGGTGCTTGCCCCCGGTACAGCCGAACGCGATGGTTACGTAGGCTTTGCCCTGCGCCTGATAGCGCGGCAACAGCAGCAGGATCAGGTCGCGGATCCGGGTAAAGGCTTCGGCGAAGGCGGGATCCTTGCGGATATGGTCGCCCACTGGGGCATCCTGCCCGGTCTGTTCGCGCAGTTGGGGATCCCAGTGCGGATTGTCGAGGAACCGCATATCGAACACCAGATCGGCGATCGGCGGCATCCCGCGGGCAAAGCCAAAGCTGGTGACGGATACGGTCAGCGCCTTGGGGGCATCGGGCAGGAACCGTTCGCGGATGGCCTGTTGCAGGTCGTTCGACGTGAACTGGGTGGTGGAAATCACGATATCGGCCCAGCGGCGCAAGGGTTCCATCATCTCGCGTTCGGCGGCGATGCCGCTGGCGGCAGGAAGATCCTGCGCCAAGGGATGGCGTCGGCGGGTTTCGTTGTAGCGCCGCTCAAGCTCGGTTCCGGCGCAATCGAGGAACAGGGTGGTCAGTTCGATATCCGGGCGTTCGACCAGCGTTTTGACGCGGTCGATCACCTTGTGCGGATCAAACCCGCGGGTCCGGGAATCGAAGCCGATCGCCAGCGGTGCCCGCAGATCGCTGGCGGGAGCATCGGGACTGTCGATCAGGCGGCCAAGCAGGCGGATCGGGAAATTGTCGATCGTTTCCCAGCCGAGGTCTTCGAGCACGCGCAGTGCGGTCGTCTTGCCCGCGCCCAGCAGTCCGGTGACAAGCAGTACGCGTTGCCGGGCTTGCGGCGTGGGGGATGGGGAGGGCGAGGATTCGGTCATGGCCAACTGCGTATGTGGGCAGGGTTGCGGCGAAAGGGAAGGGGGCAGGCGGGCTATTCCCCCTCAATCGCGCCCCACCGCGCCAGCGCGGCTTCGGCGCGCAGGGCAAGCACCGGGCTATCGGGCCATAGCCGCACCAGCGGCACGGCGATGCCGGCGCGGTACGCTATTTCGGGCGCATCGATAAACCGCGGGGCGGCGCTATCCAGTTGCAACACCAGCGCCAACGGGATGCGTGCCGCAGTGGGGTAAGGCAGCAAGCCGACGTTGCGCACTTCGATCAGCCCGGCAATGGTGGGAGCTGGGCTGGCGCAAAGCCGCCCGGCGTGGGGTTCGAGCAAAACCCCGTCATCCCCCACCAGCACCGCGCCGCGATCGATCAGGGCTAGGGCAAGGCTGGATTTGCCGCTGCCAGGCGGCCCTTCGATCAGCACGGCCCGATCGCCGATCGCCACGCAACTGGCTTGGTGCAGCGCGGTCATTCGGCACGCTCGGGCAGGGGCAGGTTCAGGACAAGGCAGGCACCGGGTTGGCCATCGCGGCGGTCGGCCGCAACCAGCGTGCCGCCGTGCGCTTCGGCGATGGTCCGGGCAATGGCCAGCCCCAGCCCGGAATGCTTGCCGAATTCCTCATCGTGCGGGCGCAGCGAGTGAAACCGCTCGAACACCTTTTCGCGGGCCTCTGCCGGAATACCGGGGCCGGCATCGCTAACCGCCAGTTCCAGTGCGCTGCCAGTATGCAGCAGGTCGAGCTTGACCTGCCCGCCGGGCGGCGAAAACGACACCGCGTTATCGAGCAGGTTTTCCAGCACGCGCACCAGCCGGGCGGCATCGCCGGGGATCTCCCACGGGCCGGGGCCAAGCGGGTGCAATTCGACGGCGCAATCGCGGTTGGCCCCGCGTTCATCGCGCGCCCGCGCCAGTGTGCGGGTCAGCGCCAGCAAGTCGACCGGTTCGAACCGGGTGCGACTCAGTTCGGCATCGATGCGGCTGGCTTCGGCAATTTCGGTAACCAGCCGGTCGATCCGCTGCACGTCATGCGCAGCGATTGCACCAAGTTCGCGGCGCAATCGCGGGTCTTCCACCTTGTCGAGCGATTCGAGCGCGCTGCGCAGCGAGGCCAGCGGGTTTTTGATTTCGTGGGCGACATCGGCCGCGAACGCTTCCACCGCATCGATCCGCTTGCGCAAGCCGGCGGTCATATCCGAAATCGCGCGGGCGAGCAGGCCGATTTCGTCGCGGCGTTCGGGCAGGCGGGGCACCACCACTTCGCGGTCGCGCCCCAGCCGCACCCGCACGGCCGCGCGCACCAGCATCCGCAGCGGCTGGACAATCGTTCGCGCCAGAAACAGCGAGAGCTGGATCGAAATCAGCAGCGTGACCGCCAGCACGATTGCTAGTGTCTGGCGGGCATCGCGGACCGATTTGGTGATGTCGGTGGCATTGCGGGTGATCAGCAGCATTTCGCCGCGCACGCCCACTGGGGTGGCGGCGTTGATGACCGGGGTTTCATCCGGTGCGGCGCGTTGCACCACCGTGGTTTCACCGCTCGACAAGGCTTGTTGCAGTTCGGGCCAGGCGGCAACCGTTTCTTTGGCGGGATCGCGGTAAGCCGGGATCGGCGCGGTGCCCAGCAGCCAGTTCATCCCGCGATCCAGCACGCGGGCCGATTGCTGGTACCACGGTTCGGCCGCCGGATCGATCAGCGCGAACGGCGGCGGGCCGGCGGCAAAGCTATCGTCCACCAGTTTGCCCCGGGCGTTGTAAAGCCGCAGCCGCAAGATCTGTTCGTTGCCCACCCGTTCGAGCAGCGCGCGCCGTCCGCCAACCGGGGTTTCGGCAAGGCCATCGGCGGTGATTTCGGCTTCGCTGCGGGCCAGCCGAAAGCGTTCAGCCAACAACTGCTTGCGATAGGAATCGAGGTAGAACAGGCTGCCCGCCATCAACCCCAGCGCAATGATGTTGACCGCCAGAATCCGCGCGGTCAGCGATGTGCGGCGGGTCCAGAACAGGCGCTCGGCCGCCGGATCGAACGGGGCGTCGCGGTCAGCCATCGGTGAAGGAATAGCCCGCGCCGTAGAGGGTTTCGATTGCCGAAAATTCCGGGTCGGCAGCGCGGAACTTGCGGCGCAGGCGCTTGATATGGCTATCGATGGTGCGATCGTCGACGAAGATATCGTCGTTATAGGCCACATCCATCAACTGGTTGCGGCTTTTGATTACGCCGGGGCGCGCGGCCAGTGCTTCCAAAATCAGGAATTCGGTCACAGTCAGCGAAACCGGCTGGCCCGCCCATGTTACGTGATGGCGCTGGGGATCCATCTGCAGCCGGCCGCGCAGGATCGCTTCGGGGGCGGGGGTGGCGGGCGCGGCCTCCACTTCGCCGCGGACCAGTTCGGCGCGGCGCAAGATTGCCCGGATCCGGGCGATCAGCAGGCGCTGGCTGAATGGTTTGGTGATATAATCATCGGCCCCCATCGCCAGCCCTAGCGCTTCGTCTGGCTCTTCGTCCTTGCTGGTCAGGAAAATCACCGGCACTGCCGATTTTTCGCGCAGTTTCTGGAGCAGTTCCAGCCCGTCCATGCGCGGCATCTTGATGTCGAATACGGCCAGATCCGGTGGATTTTCGAGCAGCGATTTCAGCGCGGTGGCCCCATCGGAATAGACCCGCGTGGCAAAGCCTTCGGCCTGCAACCCGATCGAAACCGCGGTCAGAATATTGCGATCGTCATCGACCAGCGCAATCGTCTGCCGGGTTTCGGGCGGGAGCGGGGCGGAAGGTGCGCTCATCGCGATCAGGCCTTGGCCGTGTGCTCGATATAGCGGCCAACCGCATCGCCCAGCACATCAAGTGGGACGTTGCCCCCACCGACCACCGCGTCATCGAAATCGCGCAAGTCGAACTTGACCCCCAGTGCTGCCTTGGCTCGATCGCGCTGGGCAAGGATTTCGCTGTGGCCCATCTTGTAACCGCAGGCCTGCCCCGGCCACGAGCAGTACCGTTCCACTTCGGGGGTGACTTCGGCCAGTCCCGAACCGTTGGTGCTGGAAAACCACTGGATCGCCTGATCGCGGGTCCAGCGTTTGGCGTGCAGCCCGGTATCAACCACCATCCGGCAGGCCCGGAATGCGATGGATTGCAGGTAGCCCAATTGGCCCACGGGATCGCCGTCGTATGCGCCCAGTTCATCGCCCAGCGTTTCGGCATAGAGCGCCCAGCCTTCGGAATAGGCGTTGAACGCCAGCAGCGTGCGGATCAACGGCAGGCGGTTGGCGTATTCACCTTGCCAGACGTGGCCCGGGATCCCTTCGTGGAAGGCCAGCGTGGGCAAGGAATAGCGGCTGTGCCGATCGGTATCGCCAAGGTTGAGCCAGATCTTGCCGGGAATTGAGCCATCGATCGAACCCGCCCCGCCATAAGCGCCCGGTGCGCCGGCTTCTTCGGCCGGGGGCAGGCGGCGGATTTCAAGGTTGCCGCGGACCAGCGTGCGGAACGCCTGCGGCAGTTTGCCGCGGATGAAATCGATCTTGCCCTGCATCAGCGCGATGATCTGGGCGCGGCCTTCATCGGTGTTGGGGAACTTGAAGCGCGGATCATTGCCCAGTGCCGTCATCCGTTCGCCCACGCTGCCTTGGGTATAGCCCAGCGAACGCAGGATCGGGTCCATCCGCGCGTGGAGCATCGCCAGTTGATCCAGCCCCATCGCGTGGACTTCATCGGGCGTGTGGCGGGTGGTGGTGCTGGCGCGCAAAGCCCAGGCATAGAATTCATCGCCATGCGGCCGCGCCCACAATCCGGCATCGGCCGTGGCGAGCGCCCGCTGGGCCTTGATTTCGGCCAACTGGCGGGCCAGCGTCGCGGCTACTGGACCGGTGGCCAGCGTGCGGGCGCGGCGGTCCCACTGGCCGGGGATGGCAGTGGTTCGCTTGGTCAGTGCGGTTACCAGATCGCCGCCCGATTGCGCGTCTTTCAGCGCGATTTCAAGCTGGCGGATCGTCTTGTCGAGCAGGAATGCGGGCGGGACCAGCCCTTGGCTGCGCGCCGCGGCAATCCGCGCGGTTTCGCCTTCCAGTTGGGCCGGGAACTGCGCCAGCCGGTCCAGATAGGCTTCGGCATCGGCGGCGCTGCGCACCGGGTGATCCGAACCAAGGAAGCGCGGCGTATCGAGATAGGCCCCCACGTTCTGCACCACGGTATAGGGCGTGTTGCGCCAGCCGCCCACGGCAACATCGCCATAAGGCAGGGCAAACCCGTCGAGCGCAGTGGCAAAGGCGCTTTTTACCACGGCAATGCTGGTTTGCGTGGCCGGATCCAGTCCGGCCATGGGCAAGGCGGACACTTGCGCCAGCGCATCACGCAGCAACGCGGCCTGCGCATCCTGCCCGGCGCGGGAGCGATCGCCCAGCCGGCGGCGCAGCGCGGCGTGCGCGCCCGTATCGATGCCCAGCGACGTCGCGCTTTCAGGCGCAAGGTCAATCATCCGCCACGCCAGCCCATCCAGCAGCGCGGCCGCATCGGTGGTGGGGGCGGCCCATGCGGCCGCGGAGGAAAGTGCAGTGGTGGCAGCTCCGGCACCCAGCAGTGCCAGTGCCTGACGGCGGGAAAAGCGAATTTGATCCATGCGCTGATCGATAGCCCGGCGTGGGGGCGTGTCAAACCCTCTTCGACCTGTTACCAGCCATACATGGATACCGTGCTTTCGATCCTTGTGCTGGCGGCCATTGCGCTGCTGTGGGGCGCTTATGCGTTGTGGCGGCGCGGCGGATCGCGCAAGCAGGTTGCGTTGATGGTGGTGATGGCCGCGGTGCTGGCAGCCAATGTGGCGATCTGGGTGGTCCCGGGTGCGGGCAGTTCCGCCCCGGTTTCGACCGAGTTGAAGTGATTACTTGATCGGGCAATCCGGCGCGAGGCGCATGTCGAGATAGTTGTCGACCGACCCCATCAGATCATCCATTTCGTTTTCGAAGAAATGGTTCGCCCGGGGGATTTCTTCGTGATGGATGGTGATGTGCTTTTGCGTGCGCAGCTTGTCGACCAGCTTTTGCACAGCGCCCGGCGTCACCACCGTATCGCCCGCGCCCTGCACGATGATCCCTGACGATGGGCACGGCGCAAGAAAGCTGAAATCGTACATGTTGGCGGGCGGCGCGACCGAGATGAACCCGCGGATTTCCGGGCGGCGCATCAGCAGTTGCATGCCGATCAGCGCGCCGAACGAATAGCCCGCGATCCACGTGGTGCTGGCTTCGGGGTGGATCGACTGGACCC
>JBDKLL010000116.1:0-9738 GCA_039795595.1 Pseudomonadota bacterium | reverse complement strand
CGCGGTGGCCGACGTGCAGGTCAAATCTGCCAACCAACTCTATGTCTTCGGCAAGACCGGCGGGGAAACCACCGTCTATGCCAGCGATGCCCGCGGCAACGTGATCTGGTCGGCCAACGTCCGGGTGGGATCGAACATCGACAGCGTCGACCAGATGCTGCACCTGACCCTGCCCGATGCCAAAGTTGCAGTTTCGACGATGGGCACCAGCACCTTCTTGCTGACCGGCACCGTTGCCGCGCCGGAAGACGCCGCCGAAGCCCAACGGCTGGTGCAGGCATTCGTGGGCAAGGAAGCCAATGTCATCTCGCGGATCAAGACCGCAACCCCGCTGCAAGTAAGCCTGCGGGTGCGGTTTGCCGAAGTCAGCCACTCATTGGTCAAGACCCTTGGTCTGAACCTGAATTCGATCAGCAGCGGTGGCAGTGGCTTTCAGTTCGGGATCGGTCAGGGCCGCAGCTTTGCCACCACCTTCCGCCCCGGATCGCCGCTGGGCATGGGGGCAAAAACCACCGTTGCCATCCCGGATCTGAATGATCCCACCATGCTGCGCGAAGTTGCCGCAACCAGCGTTACCCCCGGTGAAATCGGCACCACGCTGGCCGGGGCCGGCCGGTTCCTTGGGCTGGACCTGCTGGGCGCGCTCGACGCGGGGGAAACGATCGGCATGGCAACCACCCTGTCCGAACCCAACCTCACCGCGCTATCCGGTGAAACCGCAAACTTTTTGGCCGGCGGGGAATCCCCGATCCCGGTTGGGCAGGGACAGGGCGTAACCACCATCGAATACAAGAAATTCGGCGTCAGTCTGGCCTATACCCCCACGGTGCTCGCCAATGGCCGGATTTCGCTGCGGGTCCGCCCGGAAGTATCGGAACTGTCCAGTCAGGGTTCGGTCACGCTCAATGGGTTTCAGGTTCCCGCGCTCACCGTGCGGCGCGCCGAAACCACGGTTGAACTGGGATCGGGGCAAAGTTTCATGATCGCCGGGCTGATGACCAATGCATCGCAGAACGCGATCAAGAAAATGCCCGGCGCTGGCGATGTGCCAATCCTTGGCTCGCTGTTCCGCTCCACCAACTTCCAGCGCGGCGATACCGAACTGGTGATCGTCATCACGCCGTATCTGGTCAACCCGGTCAACGCCAACGACATCAAGCTGCCAACCGATGGCTATCAGGCCCCCGATGATTTGCAGCGCGTGTTGGGCAATCAGGAAAGCGACGGCAAATCGGGCGCGCCCCGCCCGCACCCGACCAGCGCACCCGAGGCGGTGATCGTCCCGAAAATCGGTGATCTTGATGTGGTCCCACCCCTGCCGCCATCCCGCAGCCAGCCGCAGCCGCCGAACGACGCCCACGGCAAACGCACCGCTGCGGCTGCACCGGCACCCCCCAGCGCCGCCCCCACGCCCGGTTTCAACCTGAAGTAAACGAGGTTCACAGCGATGCCTAAGCCCATTATCCGCACCAAACCGGCTGCCGTGGCAATCCTCGCGCTGGGTCTGGCGCTCGGCGGTTGCGGCGCGGCTCCGGCCAACCGCAGCCTGGAATCGGTCCACCAGCCGGTCGTTTCTCACACCAATTACGCGCTGGACCTCAGCACCGGCCCCGATGGTCTGGCGCTGGCCGAACAGCGCCGGCTGACCGGGTGGCTGGACGCACTCGCGCTACGTTATGGCGACCGGGTGTTCATCGATGATCCGCTGGCCAGCCCAGCAACCCGCACCGCGGTTGATGCCATCGCCGAACGGTTCGGAATACTAGTCGGCACTGATGCCCCGGTAACCCCCGGCGATGTCCCCAGCGGCACCGTGCGGATCATCGTCAGCCGGGCCAGCGCGGCGGTGCCCGGTTGCCCCGATTGGTCAGCCAAGTCTGGCACCAAGTTCACCAACGCCACCGCACCCAATTTCGGGTGTGCGACCAACGGTAATCTTGCGGCGATGATCGCCGATCCGGAACATCTGATCCACGGTGCCGAAGCCACCGGCAGCACCGCAATCATGAGTTCGACCAAAGCCATCGATAGCTACCGTCAAAACCCGCCAACCGGGACCCAGGTACTGAAGCAAGAATCCACCAAAAGCGGGAACTAAGCCATGAACGCACCCTGGAAACCCGGTATGCCCAACGCCCGCGACAGCTTCAGCGCGTTCATCTGCGACGATGCCGCACTTGATGTCCTGCGCCCGGTCGTGATCGAAATGGGCTGGCAGCCGGAAAAGTGCCACAAGGGCGGATTGCGCAACGCGGTGCAATCGCTGTCGATCACCGCCAGCCCTAACATCCTGATGGTTGACCTGTCGGAAAGCGGCGATCCGCTGAGCGACATCAACGCGCTGGCCGAAGTCTGCGAACCGGGCACCGTGGTGATCGCGGTGGGGCAGGTCAACGACGTGCGGCTCTATCGCGATCTGCTGGCCAGCGGGATCCACGATTATTTGCTCAAGCCGCTATCGCCACCCCAGATCCGCGATGCGCTGGTCAATGCGCAGGCGATCTTTGCCGCCCCCAAAAGCCACGATCCGCAAACCGCCAAACGGCACGTATCGACGGCCGTGATCGGCACCCGCGGCGGGGTTGGCGCATCAACACTGGCCACTTCGCTGGCGTGGCTGTTCAGCACCGACGAAAAGATGCCAACCGCCTTGCTGGACCTTGATGTCCATTTCGGCACCGGGGCGCTGGCGCTTGATCTGGAACCGGGCCGCGGCCTGACCGACGCGATCGAAAACCCGGGCCGGATCGACGGGCTGTTCATCGAACGCGCAATGATCCGGGCCAATGATAACCTTGCGATCCTTTCGGCAGAAGCGCCGATGAATGCCCCGTTGATGACCGATGGTGCCGCCTTCATCCAGTTGGAAGAGGAGTTCCGGCAGGCCTTCGAAATGACGGTGCTCGATCTACCACGCAATATGTTGATCAATTTCCCCCACTTGCTGGCGGATGTGAACGTGGTGGTGGTGGTGGCGGAAATGACGCTGGCTTCGGCCCGCGATGCCATCCGTATCCTGTCGTGGCTCAAAACCAACGCCCCCCACGCCCAACCGATCGTTGTTGCCAACCGGGTGCAGGCCGGCACGGCCGAAATCAACCGGGCCGATTTCGAAGCCTCGATCGAACGCAAGATCGATTTCAGCATCCCCTACGATATCAAAGCCGCCACCAATGCGGCCAAGCTTGGCCAGACGTTTGCCGATGCGAACCGCTCATCGAAGGCCGGCACGATGATGCGCGAGATTGCCCGGGAGGTGATCGGTGCTGGCGATAGCGATGCAGATGCCGGCGCGGCCAAGAAAACCTCGTTGCTGGGCAAGCTCGATCTGAAGGCGCTGATGCCGAAAAAGAATCCCGTCCCGGCCCGTGCGTGATCGGCTGACAAGGACCACCTGCCATGGCGATTGACGCGTCCGGCCCCTTATTGATCGCCATCGGCCTGCTGGCCGTAATGGTGCTACTCTACCTTGCGTTGGCCGGCCCATCGCTGTCCAAAGAAAGTGCACGGCGGCTCGAAGCCCTGCGCTATCGCCATTCCGAAAGCACGCTCGATCGGGTTGAAGCCCAACTGAAAAAGGCCGTGGCCGCGCGCAAGCCGAAAGTCCACCAGATCGCCGGATCGCAATCGCGGGTTGCCGCTTTGGAATTGCGGCTGCATCGCACCGGCAAGGGCTGGACGTTGACGCAATACCTTTATGCCTCGGCCGGTCTGGGGCTGCTGGTAGCCGCGCTGGTCTATGCCAAGACCGGCGCGCCGATGCTGGCGCTGGGGATTGGCCTGACCGTGGGCGCAGGCGTGCCGCACGCGGTGCTTGGCCATTTCATCAAGGCCCGAACCAATGCGTTTACCAGCAAATTCCCTGATGGCATCGATCTGCTGGTCCGGGGGCTGCGTTCGGGGCTGCCAGTAGGCGATACGCTGAACGTGATTGCCAGCGAAGTGCCCGGCCCGGTGGGCGAGGAATTCAAGTTGGTTACCGAACGGGTGCGGATCGGCAAGAGCATGGACGATGCCATGCAGGAATCCGCCGACCGCCTGAACATGCCCGAATTCAACTTCTTCTGCATCACCCTGGCAATCCAGCGCGAAACCGGAGGCAATCTTGCCGAAACGCTTTCAAACCTGGCCGACGTGCTGCGCAAACGCGCGCAGATGAAGCTCAAGATCAAGGCGATGTCATCGGAATCGAAGGCTTCGGCCTATATCGTCGGGGCACTACCGTTCCTTGTCTTTACAATGATCTATTGGATCAACCCGCAATACCTTGGCGGCTTTTTTACCGATCCGCGGCTGATGATCATCGGCGCCGGCGGGCTGACGTGGATGGCGATCGGGGCCTTTATCATGGCCAAAATGGTCAGCTTCGAAATCTGAACACGGGATAACGATCACGCGTATGGAAACCACTGGCCCCACCCTGTTCGGGATCGACGTGATCTGGGCCGCCTCGGTGCTGTCCGGGTTGGCGGCGATCGCCGTGCTGTTGGCGATCTATGCCGCGGTGACGATCCGCGATCCGATGCAAAAACGGCTCAAGGCGTTGAACGATCGCCGCGAACAACTGAAAGCCGGGATCGTTACCCATGCCGCCAAAAAACGCGCGCGATTGATCCGCAAGAATGAAGCCACCGACTGGATGCGCGACTTGCTGGCTAGCCTGAAAGTGCTGCAGGACAGCCAGCTGCACGATATCCAGCAAAAACTGGCGCAGGCCGGGATCCGCAAGAAGGAATTGAGCTTTGCGATCATTTTCGCGCGCATGGTGTTGCCGATCGCGCTTGGCGGCATTGCAGCCTTCCTGATCTATGGCACCAACACATTTCCGGCATGGGGCGGAATGAAGCGCCTGATGGCGTTTTCAACCATTGTCGGCCTAGCCTACAAAGGCCCGGAAATCTATCTTTCCAACGAAATCGGCAAGCGCACCGAAGCAATCCGCAAGGGCCTGCCCGATGCGCTGGACCTGCTGGTCATCTGCGCCGAAGCGGGGCTGACGGTGGATGCCGCATTCAGCCGCGTCGCGCGGGAACTGGGGCGCGCCTATCCCGAACTGGGCGATGAATTCGCGCTGACCGCAATCGAACTGGCGTTCCTTGGCGAACGGCGACAGGCCTTCGAAAACCTGGCCTACCGGGTCAACCTGGAAGCGGTGAAGGGCGTTACCACCACGATGGTCCAGACCGAACGCTATGGCACGCCGCTGGCATCGGCGCTGCGCGTGCTGTCGGCCGAATTCCGCAACGAGCGGATGATGCGCGCCGAAGAAAAGGCCGCACGCCTGCCCGCGATCATGACCGTGCCGCTGATCCTGTTCATCCTGCCGGTGTTGTTCGTGGTGATCCTTGGGCCAGCGGCCTGTTCGATCGCCGATGCATTTTCGATCCGCTCCGGTCCCGAAGGATAGCCTTACGCGCGCACGACTTCGCTTTCGATTGCGCCGAAGATGGTGTGGTTGCGCGCATCGTGCATTTCGATCCGCACCACATCGCCATAACGCAGGAACGGCGTGTGCGCCCCGCCGGTCGCCAGCGTTTCAACCATCCGCTGTTCAGCGATGCAGGAATAACCGCGGCCACCAGCCGACACTGGCCGCCCCGGCGAACCATCGGCATCCCGGTGCGAAACCGTCCCCGATCCGATAATCGAACCAGCCCCGATCCGGCGCGTCTTGGCCAGATGCGCGATCAGGGTGCCGAAATCGAACGTGCAGTCCTGTCCCGCATCCGCGCGGCCGAAAGGCTGGCCGTTCAGATCAACCCGCACCACTCCGTTCAGCCGGCCGCCCTGCCACGCCGCGCCCAGTTCATCGGGGGTTACAAACACCGGGGAAAATTGCGTGGCCGGTTTTGACTGAACAAAGCCGAACCCCTTGGCCAGTTCGCCGGGGATCAGGTTGCGCAGCGACACATCGTTGGCCAGCCCCACCAGCCGGATGTGCGCCAGCGCATCCACTGCCCCAATTCCTTGCGGCACATCATCGGTAACCACGCAAATTTCGGCTTCCATATCGCAGCCCCATGCTTCATCGCCCAGCACGATCGGGGTGCGCGCGCCGCGCAAGTCATCGCTGCCACCCTGATACATCAACGGATCGTGCCAGAAGCTGTCGGGCAGGTCTGCGCCGTGCGCGCGCCGCATCAGTTCGGCGTGGTTGACGTAGGCAGAACCATCCGCCCATTGATAGGCCCGCGGCAGCGGCGCGGCGGCGGTGCGTTCGTGAAACCTCTCGCGCGGGATCACACCGTGTTCCAGATCGGTTGCCAGCGCGCGCAGGATCGGTTCGTAATGATCCCAATCGTCCAGCGCAGCCTGCAAAGTGGGCACCCGCGGGTTGGCATCCACATACCAAGCCAAGTCGGCCGAAACGACCACCAATCGGCCATCACGGCCGCGCGGATCAATGGATGGAAGCGAAGCCAGTTTCATCAGGTCTATCCTTGCAGGGCTGCTTGCCGCGCGATGCAGGCAAGTCGGGTTTGCGTGGCAGGCATGGCGATGCGGTTCCTGTTGCAACCCGTTTGCTAAACCGAACCGGGTGGCGGTGCAATCAGGGCGTATGCGGCCCTCAACGATGGCGCACCGCTTCGATCTCTTTGAGGTTCAACGCGATCCACACCCGATAGGCGGCCAAACTGCACGCCAATCGGAGCGGAGAGCCGTGCTCACCCCAGCACCCGGCCGGCCACCGCGTGGAGCCGCGCCGCCAAGGCACGGTCACGCGCTTCAGGCGCGGTCATCACCGCATGATCAAGCGCCCGATCGATCGGGCTGGGCGCGCGCCGTGGCGGCAGGCTGGCGGCAAAGCCCCGAACCACCCGATGCGCCAGCGCCACATTGCGATGCATCACCTCGATCACCGCGGCGGCATCCACCCCAGCTTCGGCTTCGCGCCAGCTATCGTAATCGGTAACCATCGCCAGCAGCGCATACGGCAGCTCAGCCTCACGGGCGAGGCGCGCTTCGGGCAGCGCGGTCATCCCGATCACGTCGGCACCCCAAGCCTGATACATCCGGCTTTCCGCGCGGGTTGAGAATTGCGGCCCTTCGATCGCCACATACGTACCGCCCGCGTGGACCGTGGCCCCGGCCCCGCGCGCTGCATCCGCCAGCCCGGCTTGTAACCGCGCGCAGACCGGATCGGCCAGACTGACATGGGCAACCAACCCCGGACCGAAAAAGCTGCCCGCACGGCCACTGGTTCGATCGATGAACTGATCCACCGCTACGAAATGCCCCGGTGCCATCGCCGGGTTGAGCGATCCGATCGCGGACAGCGCGATCACATCGGTAACGCCGCAGCGTTTCAGCACATCAATATTGGCGCGGTAATTGATATCGCCGGGCGGGATGCGGTGCCCCGGCCCGTGGCGCGGCAGGAAAGTAAAGCGCACATTGCCCAGCCGGCCTACTGTAACTGGCCCCGAAGCTGCGCCAAACGGGCTGGACACGGCAATGTCCTGCGCGTCTTCAAGCCCGATGCCCGCGGCTAGGCCCGAGCCGCCGATTACCCCGATGTGCCAGTCTGCGCTCATTTCGGCGCGAGGATACCCGCCATGATGAAATCAATGCAATGCTCGCGGTAGGCATCGCGCAGTTCTTCAGTCAATGAATCGGTATCGAAGCAGTGCTTGAGCACCAGCCGGGTCGAAAAGAACCGATCGGCTGCGCCGGTGGCAGTGAAATAGAACAGTTGCGGGTTCACATCGCGGAACACGCCTTGCTTCACCCCATCCTTGATCAGCTTGTCATAGGCGCGGTGCAGCGGTGCGAGATAGGCATTGGCGATCCGCTGGGCTTCATCATCATCGCTTTCGCGCACCAGCCGCATCAGCAGGCGGTTGAGGTAGGGGGTCTTGAAATAAGTATCAACCATCCCGCCAATATGCCGGCGCAAGCGGGCTTCGGGAGCCATATCCTTGGCCATCAGGGCATCGAGCGAACTGACGATATCGGCCATGTCGCGATCGAGCAGGGCTTTCATCAGCCCGGCCTTGTTGCCGAAGTAATACTTTACCAGCGCCGAATTAAGGCCCGAACGCAGCGACAATTCGGACAGCGAGATATCAACGATATCGCCTTCGCGCATGATGTCCGATGCGGTCTGCAACAGCAGTTCGCGCGCGCCGGCTGGGGTTTCACCTTCGCCTTGGTCTGCAGTTTGGTTCGTGCCTTCGCTCATTCGTACGGCGGCTCCTCGCCCCACCACGGATAAAAGTCGGGCATATCGGCCGAAACGCGCCCCGGGAAGGCAGGCGGGCGCTTTTCGAGGAAGCTTTGCACACCTTCCTTCGCATCGACGCCCTTCGACAGGCGATAGATCGCGCGGCTATCCACCTTGTGTGCTTCCATCGGGTGTGCGCCGGGGTGGATCCGCCACAGCATCGCGCGGGTCATCGCCACCGAAATGGCTGAGGTGTTGTCGGCAATTTCCCGCGCCAATCCGCGCGCCGCATCAATCAGTTCGCCCTGCGGGTGGACCGAACGGACGAGGCCGCCCCGCAGCGCTTCCTGCGCATCGAAAATGCGCCCGGTCATGCACCATTCAAGGCTTTGCTGAACGCCCACCAGACGCGGCAGGAACCAGCTGGAACAGGCTTCGGGCACGATCCCACGCCGCGCGAACACAAAGCCATAACGCGCATTTTCCGAGGCAAGCCGGATGTCCATCGGCAGCTGCATGGTAATGCCAACGCCCACGGCCACACCGTTGCACGCGCCGATCAACGGCTTTTTCGATTGGTAGAGCCGCAGGGTCAGCAACCCACCGCCATCGCGCACGCGCTCGTCCGACAGGCTATCCACCGCTTCGCCGCTGGCGAACACCGCGCGGCCATCTTCGGGGGTCAGATCAGCCCCGGCGCAATAGGCCCGGTCGCCCGCGCCGGTAAAGATCACCGCGCGCACGCTGTCGTCGGCGTCGGTGCGGTCCATGGCATCGATGATTTCGTTCATCATCGTGCCGGTGAAGGCATTGAGTTTTTCCGGACGGTTCAACGTCAGCGTGGCGATCCCTTCGCTGATATCCAGCGAGATCTGCGAATAACCCATTACCTTCTCCCGTTATGCCATCAATTTCAATCAATGCCGTGGCCCCGCCAGCAGCGGGGCCACGCACTGCAGCGCGGCTTAGCGCGGCGCCATGCGGATGCCGCCGTCGAGGCGCACGTCTTCACCGTTGAAGTAGCCGTTTTCGATCATGCACATTGCCAGATTGGCATATTCGGTCGGGTTGCCAAGGCGCTTGGGATTAAGCACCGTCGCGCCCAGCGCATCGCGCACGTTCTGCGGCGCACCAGCCAGCAGCGGGGTATCGAAGATGCCTGGCAGGATGGTGTTGACGCGGATGTTTTCGCTGGCCAGATCACGTGCGATCGGCAGGGTCATACCCACCACGCCGCCCTTCGATGCCGAATAGGCCGCCTGACCCATCTGGCCGTCTTCGGCGGCAACCGAAGCGGTGTTGACGATCGCGCCGCGATCCCCGTCCTCCTGCGGATCCAGCGTCATCATGCCGGCCGCCGACTTGGCGATGCAGCGGAAGGTGCCGACCAGATTGATCTGGACGATCCAGTTAAAGGCATCGAGCGGGAAGTGCTTGATGGAGCCATCTTCCTTCGACCGGCTGGCCGTCTTCATCGCGTTGCCGGTGCCGGCGCAGTTGACGAGGATGCGTTCCTGACCGTGGGCGGCGCGGGCCTTGGCGAAACCGGCATCGACCGAAGCATCATCGGTGAC
>JBDKLL010000115.1:0-17345 GCA_039795595.1 Pseudomonadota bacterium | reverse complement strand
CCGACAAACCCCGCTGGATCATCGATCCGCTCGATGGCACCAGCAACTTCCTGCACGGGATCCCGCACTTTGCGATCTCAATCGCGGTGCAGGAACCCAAGCTGGATGGCAGCGGCTGGGGCGATGTGGTGGCCGGGCTGGTCTATCAGCCGGTTACGGACGAAAGCTTCTGGGCCGAAAAGACCCGCGGTGCGTGGTTGCACGATCGCCGGTTGCGGGTTTCGGCGCGGCGCCATCTGGATGAAAGCCTGATCGCCACCGGCATTCCGTTTGCCGGGCGCGGCGATAGCGCCGAATGGACCCGGATCTATGGTGCACTTGCACCGCAAGTGGCTGGGATTCGCCGGTTCGGTGCCGCCTCGCTCGATCTCGCGTGGGTTGCGGCCGGGCGGTACGAAGGGTTCTGGGAAACCGGGCTGGCCCCGTGGGATACCGCGGCGGGTTGCCTGCTGGTCCGCGAAGCCGGCGGCTTTGTCACCGATTGGCGCGGCATTTCGCAGCCGATCTGCGATGCGCAAGTGCTGGCCGGCAACGATGCATTGCATTCGCGCTTGCACAAGCAGCTGGTTGGCGCACTGAAACAGTAAGCACGCTTGAACCTGAGCGGATGTGCGGCTAAGCGCCGCATTCGCCTCAGTGCCCCTGTGGTGGAATGGTAGACGCGACCGACTCAAAATCGGTTGGAGAGATCCGTGCCAGTTCGAGTCTGGCCAGGGGCACCAAAGGTTGCTGCAGCGGTCCATTGCGGGCCAGCGCGCGGCGGCTTATCGTGGGGTGATGAACACGCTTCTCCTCCGTTCCGCCGCGTTGGCCGTTCTGGCCAGTACCCCCGCATTTGCCCAATCCGCCGCACCGGATCCGATTCGCCAACAAATCGCGGCCGACTTGCCCGGCCTGATGACGATCTATCGCGATCTGCATCAAAATCCGGAACTGTCGTTTCAGGAACATCGTTCCGCCAAGATCATGGCCGATGCTGCCCGCAAGGCCGGGTTTGATGTGACCGAAGGCGTCGGCAAGACCGGCGTGGTCGCGGTGCTTAAAAACGGCCCCGGCCCGGTGGTGCTGATCCGGGCGGATATGGATGCGCTGCCGGTGGTTGAGCAGACCGGGCTGGTCTTCGCGTCGAACGCGCGCGGAACATCCACCGCCGGAGTGGAATCCGGGGTGATGCACGCCTGCGGGCACGATACCCACATGACCGGCTGGATCGAAACCGCACGGGTGCTGGCCGCGCGCAAGGCGCAGTGGTCTGGCACGCTGGTGATGATCGGCCAGCCGGCAGAGGAAATCGGGCTGGGTGCGGATGCGATGCTGAAGGATGGGCTTTACACCCGCTTCCCCACGCCGGATTACGCACTGTCGTTCCACGATACCGCCGATCTGGCATCCGGCACGATTGGTGTGCGCCCCGGTTATGCGCTGGCCAATGTTGATTCGGTGGATATCCGCATCCACGGGCTGGGCGGGCATGGGGCCTATCCCAACCTGACCAAGGATCCGATCGTGCTGGGCAGCGCGATTGTGATGCGGTTGCAAACGCTGGTTAGCCGCGAAGCCAATCCGTTCGAACCATCGGTGGTGACGGTTGGCAGCTTTCACGCCGGGGCCAAGCACAACATCATTTCCGATAGCGCGCACTTGCAGTTGACGGTGCGCAGCTATTCCGATGAATCGCGCCGTCAGTTGATCGACGGGATCCGCCGCATCGCCCGCGCCGAAGCGCAGGCTTCGGGTTTACCTGATAACCTGATGCCCGAAGTGAGCGTGCTGGAACCTTATACCCACGCAACGTGGAATACGCCCGATTTCAGCATGGATATGCTGCGCTTTTACAAGGCGCGGTTTGGCGATGCCGGTGCGGTTGAAGCGCCGGCAGTGATGGCGGGCGAGGATTTCGGCGATTTCAGCCGGATGGATCGGGCGCGGATCAAATCCCTGATCCTGTGGGTTGGCGGACGCCCGGCCAGCGAACTGACGGCGGCCGAGGCTGCGCACAAGATCCTGCCGGGGTTGCACAGCCCGTTCTGGGCACCCGAGGCAGACAAAGTCATTGCCGCTGGATCGGAAGCGCTGGTCAGTGCGGCGCTGCGGCTGATGCCCAAGGGCGGTTAGGCTCGCGGGCACCAGTCAGCAGGGTGGAGGATGGTTCAGGCGTAGCACCCCAGGCGGTGATACAGCGCGGCAATCCGGGCCACTTCTTCGGGATCTTCGGCGGCCTGAGCATGGCTGGCCAGCGCCGCCCGCAGCAAGCGGAAATCGTTGTTGGACAGCAGGGCGCGGGCGCGCAGCGGTTCGCGGTGTTCGGCGTTGAGCGTGGTGGGCATCGCAGGGTTCCTTGAAACAAAGATCGGCCTTGGCCTTGCCCAATTCATAGCTGGATCGCTGTGCGTGATGTAATGAAATTCACAAAAATTCTTGTCAATCAGGCGGATTAATTCGGATTTTGCTTGTAAAAATGTAAATAATGTTACAGCTTGCTGCGATGTCCGATGCCTCGCTTGTTGCTGGTCCTGCCATTCGCCGCCTGCGCCGGCGCGAAGGGTTAACGCAGACTGCCATGGCCGCCCGGCTCGGGATTTCGCCGAGCTACCTCAATCTGGTCGAACGCAACCAGCGCCCGCTTTCGGCGCGGCTGGTGGTGCAATTGGCGGAACAGTTCGATTTCGATCCACGCAGTCTGCGCCACGATGATGCGATCGGCGGGGTTGATGGGTTGCGGCGCAGGTTGGCGGACCCACGCTTTGCCGATCTCGCGATCGACCGGGATGAACTGGCCGAATGGCTGGCCGCCGCCCCGCAGGCGGCGCTGGCGTTTGCGCGGCTTTACGATTCCGGGGAAGCCGCTGGTCGCCCGGCGATCAGCGATCCGTTGGATCTGGTTCGGCATGAAGTGGAACGCTGGCGCAACCATTTTGCCGATCTTGACGTCGCGGCCGAAGCGCTGGCGGACGAATTGCGGTTGTCCAATGCCGATATCGGCACGGCGCTGGCCGAACGGCTGCGGCAGGCACATCAGCTTTCGGTGCGGATCCTGCCGGTTGACGTGATGCCCGATGCCCTGCGCCGGCTGGATCTGCACGCGCGGCAGTTGCAGTTGTCTGAACTGCTGGATGGGCCATCGCGCCATTTCCAGATGGCGGTGCAACTGGCCCTGCTGGAGCAGCGCGATGCGATCGCCGCAATCGCCAATGGCGCACAGTTTGCCGATCGGGTGGCATGGCGCTTGTTCCGCCGGCATCTGGCCAACTATTTCGCGGCGGCGCTGATTATGCCTTATGGCCGGTTCCTGCGGGCCTGCGAGGCCACCGGATACGATCTGCCGTTGTTGCAGCGCCGGTTCGGCGTGGGGTTCGAACATCTGGCGCATCGGTTGACGACGTTGCAGCGGGTGGGCCAGCGGGGCTTGCCATTCTTCATGGTGCGGGTGGATCGCGCCGGGCAGTTTTCCAAACGCTATGCCGGGGCCAGCGGCGCGCCACTGGTCGATAGTGATACCGGGTGTCCGCTGGCGATTGCCCACGGGGTGTTCAATCAGCCGGATCAGTTGCACGCGCAATATGTCACCTATGTCGATGACAATGCCGCCGTTTCGGCGTGGTTCCTGCTGGCATCCCACGTTACTGGCAGCGGTGCGATCGGGGCCGATGCGGCACGGTTTGCGGTGACGGTGGGGATTGATGCCGCACTGGCCCCGCAACTGGCGCAGGCTCAGAGCGCCGGTGTGCCGGTTGGCGGCGCGCCGGGCATCCGGATCGGCCCCGGGTGTGCGCGCTGCCGGATTGCCGATTGCGGCCAGCGGGCGCTGCCACCGCGTGGGATCGCATTGGAATTCGATGAACGCAGCCGCGGAATCAGCGCGTTTTCCTTCGCGCCTTGATGGTGCCGGCGGGTGCCACCTGAAACGCACTCGTCAGTTCTCTCTCGACACGCCGCGACAGGGGCTTAAAGGCAATTTCATCGCGCGATTAAATTTTGCGGAGAGGGTGAAAATGGCAGGCGTTCTTCAGGGTGTAACCGTTATCGAACTGGCCGGGATCGGGCCGGGGCCGTTCTGCGGCATGATGCTGGCCGATCACGGCGCGCGGGTGATCCGGGTGGAACGTCCGGCCAAAGGTGGCCGGTTTGGCGATGGCGGTAACCGCGATATCCTGAACCGTAACCGCGAACGGATTGAACTGGATCTCAAGGATCCGGCCGCGATCGAACAGATCAAGGAACTGGCCAAAACCGCAGACGCCTTGATCGAAGGCTATCGTCCGGGCGTGCTCGAACGCTTGGGGCTGGGGCCGGATGTGCTGCTGGCAATCAATCCCAAGCTGGTGATCGGGCGGATGACCGGGTGGGGGCAGTACGGGCCAATGGCCCCGCTGGCCGGGCATGACATCAATTACATCGCGCTGTCGGGTGCGCTGCATTCCTATGGCCGCAAGGGCGAAAAGCCGACCTTCCCGGTTAATGCCGTGGGCGATTTCGGCGGTGGCGGGATGATGCTGGCGTTCGGCGTGGTGGCCGGGGTGCTGCACGCCCGCAGCGGCGGCAAAGGGCAGGTCGTGGATTGCGCGATGGTGGATGGCGCGGCGATCCTTTCGGCGATGACGTATACCTTCCTTGGCAATGGCCAGTGGAAGGATGAACGCGGGGTCAACCTGCTCGATTCCGGCACGCATTTTTATGACACGTATGAAACCAAGGACGGCAAGTGGATTTCGCTCGGTTCGATCGAGCCGCAATTCTACGCGATCCTGATGGAAAAGACCGGGCTGAGCGACGATGCCGATTTTGCCCAGCAGATGAACCCGGCGCAGTGGGATGGCTTGAAGGATCGCTTTACCGCGCTGTTCAAGACCAAGACCCGCGATGAATGGTGCGCGATCATGGATGGCACCGACATCTGCTTTGCCCCGGTGCTCAGCCTCAAGGAAGCGCCCGGCCACGCGCACAATGTGGCGCGCGGCACGTTCGTGAACGAAGGCGGGATGGTGCAGCCGGCCCCGGCACCGCGCTTTTCCGGCACCCCGGCACCGGCCCCCAAGCTGGCCGGACGTTAAGCGCGCTGGCCTGCGCCATGTTCGTGGCAGGGCAGGGTTGATGAACGCGCTGCGTCGGATCGATCCGATGGTGCGGCTACTGGCCGTGGCAATCGCGCTGGCGGTGCTCGCACCGGTGCGCGGTTCGGCCCGGGATGTGGCGCAGTTCATTTCCAATGCTGCAGTGTTCCTGCTGTTCCTGCTGAATGGCATTCGCCTGCCGCGGAATGAAGTCGCGGCCGGGATCACCAATCACCGGCTGTTGGCGCCGCTTACCGTGTGGGTGTTTCTGGCCATGCCTATGATTGGTTGGGGCGCGTGGCAGGCCAGCCAGATCGGCCTTGCCGGGGTGAGTGGGCAGGGCTGGGTGCCGCCGCTGATCGGGCTGGGGTTCCTGTATCTTGGTTGCCTGCCATCCACGGTGCAATCGGCCACAGCCTATTCCTCGCTGGCGGGCGGCAATGTGGCAAGTTCGGTGGTGGCGGCGGCACTGCTCAACATTCTTGGCGTGTTCATCACCGCGCCGCTGTTTTCGTTGCTGGCCGGGGGGCAGGGCGGCGGGTTCCATGCCGATGGGCTGGTCAAAGTGGTGATGATCCTGCTGGTCCCCTTTATCCTTGGGCAGGTCTTGCAAGACCGGGCCGGCGGCTGGGTCCGCGACCATCGCCCATTGACCACGTGGTTTGACCGGATCTCGATCGCGATTGCCGTCTACGTCGCGTTTTCAGGCGCGGTGGAACAACGCTTCTGGGCGCGGGTGGACGCGGCCGGGTGGTTCGGGCTGCTCGGCGGAACCGCGCTGCTGCTGCTGGCCGGGCATCTTGGGGCGTGGCTGCTGGGCGGGGCGCTGCGATTGCCGCGTGGTGATCGGATCGCGCTGTTCTTTGCCGGTGCGCAGAAAAGCATTGCGATGGGCGCGCCGCTGGCGACAGTGCTGTTCCCACCGGCGGCGGCCGGCACCGTGCTGCTGCCGATCCTGCTGTACCATCTGGTGCAACTGGTGCTGGCGGCCCCGCTGGCGGCGCGGATCAGCCGCAGTCCGGCTTAGTCTGCCCGCACGGCCTGTTCGATTTCGCCATCGGGAAAGCGGCGATTGTGCCGTACTGACCACCACAGCGACAACCCGATCAACGCCGCGCCGATCAGCCCGGTAACCGTTTCAGGGATGTGATAGCGTGCGGATAGCAGCATGATAGCGCCCAGTGCGATGATCGCCCAGAACGCCCCGTGTTCGAGATAGCGATATTCGGCCAGCGTGCCTTTCTGTACCAGCATCACCGTCATCGAGCGGACGAACATCGCCCCGATTGATAGCCCCAGAGCGATCACCACCATGTTGTTCGACAGCGCAAAGGCCCCGATCACGCCATCGAAGCTGAAGCTGGCGTCAAGCACGTTGAGGTAGAGAAATCCGCCAAGTCCGGCACGCACCACCGCGCCTTGTGCCGCGCGCGCGGCATCGCGCATTTCCAGCACCGTGCCGAGCGCTTCAACCGCGATAAAACTGGCGATGCCCAGTGTTCCCGCAATCAGGAAGATCAGCGCATCGGGATCGGGCAAAAGCCGCGAAACGAGGTAGAGCGCCACCAGCAACAGCGCGATTTCCGCCGCCTTGATATTGGAGAACTTCGCCAGTTGGGCTTCGATCACGCCGATCCAGTGCACGTCCTTTTCGCCGTCGAAGAAGAACGACAGCCCGACCATCGCGAGAAAGGCCCCGCCAAAGCCGGCAATCCCCACGTGCGCGCCGGATACGATCGTTTCATAACGATCGGGCTGGTTGAGCGACAGGTCCAGCGCTTCCTGCGGGGATAGCCCGGCGGCGATCGCCACGATTGCCAGCGGAAACACGATCCGCATTCCGAACACCGCGATCACCATGCCCCAGGTCAGGAACCGGCGCTGCCAGATCGGATCCATGTCTTCCAGCACCGCAGCGTTGACTACGGCGTTATCGAAGCTGAGCGAGATTTCGAGGATGGAAAGCACCACCACGATCCACAGCACGCCCAGCGTCTGGTGCAGATTGCCGGTTAGCGACCAGCCATAGGCCGCCGCCAGCAGCAGGCAGACAAGCGTGAACAGGATCGAACCCTTGTAAGGACGCAGCACAGTAATAGTCCGCCTTGTGGCTTATTTCGGTTGATAAGTTTGATCGGGACCAGGGAAGGTGCGGGCGCGAACATCGTCGGCATAGGCCGCCGCGGCGCCGGTAATCACCTCTGCCACATCGGCAAAGCGTTTGACGAAGCGCGGCACGCGTTCGAACATGCCCAGCATGTCTTCGGTTACCAGCACTTGGCCATCGCACTGCGCCGAAGCGCCAATCCCGATCGACGGGCAAGCAATTGCCTGCGTGACCGCAATCGCGATCGGTTCGACCACGCCTTCAACCACAATCGCAAAGGCCCCGGCCTGATCCAGCGCCACTGCATCGGCAACGATTTTGGCGGCTTCGGCATCGCTGCGCCCGCGGGCGTTGTATCCGCCCAGCACGTTGACTGCTTGCGGGGTTAATCCAACGTGGCCCATCACGGGGATGCCGCGCTGGGTCAGGAAGGCGACAGTTTCGGCCATGGCCGCGCCGCCTTCCAGCTTGACCGCGCTGGCTCCGGTTTCTGCCAGTACCCGCGCCGCCGCCGCAAATGCCTGTTCGGGCGAGGCTTCGTAGCTGCCGAACGGCAGATCGATGACCACCACGGCATGGTATGATCCGCGCACCACCGCAGCGCCGTGCGCGATCATCATATCAAGCGAAACCTGCAGGCTGGATGGCAGGCCATAGATCACCTGACCCAGCGAATCCCCGCACAGCAGCAGATCGCAGTGCTGGTCGAGCAATTGCGCCTGCCGTGCGGTATAGGCGGTCAGCATCACGATCGGTTGCGCCGTGGCGCCATCTTGCTTGCGCTGGCGGATTGCTGGCACCGAAAGCCGGCGGAGCGGAGCGGGCGTGGGATGCGCCCGGCTGGTCGCGGTATCGAGCTGGAAGGTCGTGGACATGGCTGATCCTTAGCCGTTGCCGGGGGCAGGGGAAAGGCTGGAAACGCGGGTGGTGGCCCATCCGTCCGGCCACCGCTGCATCAGGCTGGGGAAGGCCGGCAGTTCCCCCTTGCCAAGCCCGTCGCCGCCGCTAGCTTCGCGGGTCAGTTTGAAGTGGCGGCCGGGCAAGTGCCTGGCCGCGCAAGTGTTAGGGGAAATTCATGTTCGGTCGCGTCAAGCCATTGGACGCCATTCTGGCAACCGCCGAAAAGAAATCGCTGCACCGTTCGCTCGGCGCATTTCAGCTGACCATGCTGGGCGTGGGTGCGATCATCGGCACGGGGATTTTCGTGCTGACCGCCGAAGCCGCACAGAAGGCCGGGCCGGGGATGCTGGTCAGCTTCATCATCGCCGGGTTCGTCTGCGCCGTGGCGGCGCTGTGCTATGCTGAAATGGCCTCGATGGTCCCGGTTTCGGGATCGGCTTACACGTATAGCTATGCCGTGATGGGTGAAGTGCTGGCGTGGATGGTCGGCTGGGCGCTGGTGCTGGAATACGCGGTTGCGGCCGGGGCCGTGGCGGTGGGCTGGTCGGGCTATTTCGTTGGTTTGCTGCGCGAATACCTTGGGGTCACGCTGCCGACCGAACTGGTCAATGCCGATGCCCTGATCGCAGAGATGAAACTGGCGTTCGGCGCGGCGAACAGCGATGCAATCCAGACCGCGATCGCCACGGGCGGCTACATCAACCTGCCGGCCGCGATCATCGCCCTGCTGGTCACGTGGCTGCTGGTGATCGGCACCAAGGAAAGCGCGTTCATCAACGCCATTCTGGTGATGGTGAAGATCACCGCGCTGACGCTGTTCGTGGTGCTGGCGCTGCCGGTGATGAACAGCCACAATTTCCAGCCGTTTGCCCCGCTGGGCTTTGGCGGGATTTCCGCTGCGGCGGCTTCGATTTTCTTCGCCTATGTCGGCTTTGATGCGGTTTCAACCGCCGCGGAAGAAACCAAGAATCCCCAGCGCAACATGCCGATCGGCCTGATCGGCAGCCTGGCGATCTGCACCGTGTTCTACATTCTGGTGGCGTCTGGCGTGATCGGTTCGGTGGGCGCACAGCCGCTGTTCGATGCCGCGGGCAACGCGCTGGCCCCGGGCAGTACCGAACTCGCCGCGGCCTGCACCACCACTGGCGGGCAGGCAGTGGTCTGTTCGAAGGAAGCGTTGGCGTGGACGCTGCGCGAAATCGGCTGGCAGCAGATCGGCAACCTGGTTGGCCTGGCCGCCGGGCTGGCGCTGCCGTCGGTGATCCTGATGATGATGTTCGGTCAGACCCGCATCTTCTTCGTGATGAGCCGCGATGGCCTGCTCCCCGAACGGCTGAGCAAGATCCATCCCAAGTATCACACTCCGCACGTGGTAACCGTGATTACCGGCGTGTTCGTGGCGCTGTTCGCGGCGCTGTTCCCGGTGGGGGCGCTGGCCGATATTTCGAATTCGGGCACGCTGTTCGCGTTTGCGATGGTGGCGATTGCGGTGCTGCTGCTGCGTCGCCGCGATCCGAACCGGGCGCGGCCATTCCGCACCCCGGCGGTGTGGCTGGTGGCCCCGCTGGCGGCGTTCGGCTGCCTCTACCTGTTCTGGAGCCTGTCGGATTACACCAAGCTGCTGTTTGTGGGCTGGGCCGCGGTTGGGCTGCTGGTGTACTTCGGTTACAGCCGCAGCCGCAGCCATGTTGGCCGCGGGCTGGTGGAAGTTCACGAAGGCGATGCTGGCGTGCCGCCGCAGCCGGTTCCGCCGCTGCCCGGGGCTGATCTGAACGATTGATCCCTGCGGCTACGCAGCCATACAAAAAAGGCTGTCACCGTGTTGGTGGCAGCCTTTTTTGTATGGGGCATCGCCAGCTTTGCGTCAGACGGCTTCGAGCGCGTAGCCAGCCGATCGCACGGTGCGGACCGGGTCGACAGCGTCAGGCAGTTCGATCCCCTTGCGCAAGCGGCGGATGTGGACATCCACCGTGCGCAGTTCGATCTCGCTTTCGGTGCCCCACACCGCATCCAGCAGTTGCCCGCGTGAAAACACCCGGCCGGGGTGCTCCATGAAAAAGCGCAGCAGTCGGAACTCGGTTGGTCCCAGCGCGACAATCTGACCACGCCGGGTGGCGCGGTGGGCCGTGGCATCCAGCGTCAGATCACCCACGACCAGCGTTTCCCCGGCCAGCGCGGGCCGAATCCGGCGCATGATCGCGTTGACCCGGGCAACCAGTTCACGCGGCGAAAATGGCTTGGTCAGGTAATCGTCGGCCCCGGTTTCCAACCCGCGGACCTTGTCGTCCTCAGCGCCGCGCGCGGTCAGCATCACGATCGGGACGTGCGCGGTGGCCTTGTCACGGCGCAGCCGGCGGCAGACTTCGATCCCGCTGGTGCCTTCGATCATCCAGTCGAGCACGACCAGATCGGGCAGTTCCTCGCGCGCCAGCAACAGGGCTTCATCGCCATCGGGCGTAACGGTTACGGCGTAACCTTCGCTCTTGAAGCGGAACTCCAGCAACTCAGATAGCGCAGGGTCATCTTCGACCAGCAGGAGGCGGGGGGCGACCATCGGTTTATGCGCCTGCCTTGTCGCCCTGGTTAGCGTCTTCCCTGTCGGTCAGATAATGGCCGGTGGCGGCGTAATAGACCATTTCCGCGACATTGGTGGCATGATCGCCAATCCGTTCGATATTGCGCGCTACGAACAGCAATTGCGCGGCGCTGCTGATCGAGGCCGGGTTTTCCATCATGTGGCTGACCAGATTGCGGAAGATGCTTTCGTAAAATGCATCAACCTTGTCATCGCGGGCGATGATATCTGCGGCCAGAGCGGCATCGCGCGCGGCATAGGCGGTCAGCACGTCATGGACCATTTCGCTGGCCAGTTCAGCCATGGCCGGGATCAGCGTCAACGGTTCGAACTGGCGGCGGTTGGTGATCTTGTTCGTGCTCTTGGCAATGTTCTTGGCGTAATCGCCGATCCGTTCGACCACCCCGGCGATTTTCAGGGCGGCGATCACTTCGCGCAAGTCATCCGCCATCGGTGCGCGCAGCGCGATGATCCGCACCGCCAGCTTGTCGATTTCGGATTCGAGCGCGTCGATCCGCTGGTCGCGCGCGACCACGGCATCGGCAGCTTCGGCATTGCCTTTGACCAGCGCGTCCATCGCTTCGCTGATCGAAACTTCGGCCAGCCCGCCCATTTCGGCAATCAGGCCGCGCAGGCGGGTGATGTCCTCGTCGAACGCCTTGACGGTGTGTTCGTGTGCCATGTCAAATCCTAGCCGTAACGTCCGGTAATATAATCTTTTGTCCGTTCTTCACGCGGGTTGGTGAAGATGTCGGAAGTCTTGCCGTATTCGACCATCTTGCCAAGGTGGAAGAATGCGGTGCGCTGCGAAACGCGCGCTGCCTGCTGCATCGAATGGGTGACGATGACGATCGCATAGCGGCCGCGCAGTTCGTCGATCAGCTCTTCGATCCGGGCAGTCGCGATCGGATCCAGCGCCGAACAGGGTTCGTCCATCAGGATCACTTCGGGGTCGACCGCGATCGCGCGGGCGATGCACAGGCGTTGTTGCTGGCCACCCGATAGCGCGGTGCCGCTGTCGTTCAGCCGATCCTTGACTTCGTCCCACAAGCCGGCCCGGCGCAGGGATCGTTCGACGATCCCGTCCAGTTCGCCCTTGCTGGCGGAAAGGCCATGGATGCGTGGACCATAAGCGACGTTTTCATAGATCGATTTGGGGAAGGGGTTGGGCTTCTGGAACACCATCCCCACCCGTGCGCGCAATTGCACCACGTCCATGCCGGAGGTGTAGATATCCTGGCCGTCCAGCGCGATCTGGCCTTCGACCCGCGCCCCGGCGATCGTATCGTTCATCCGGTTAAGGGTGCGCAGAAATGTCGACTTCCCGCAGCCCGACGGGCCAATGAACGCCGTGACGTATTCTTTGCCGATGTCGATCGAGACATCGTGCAGTGCGCGTTTTTCGCCATAGAACACGGAAACGTCGCGGGCGCTGATCTTGGCGTCGATCGCATCAAGGTTGTGAAAAGTGGTCACCAGCGTTTCTCGAAACGGTTGCGGAGGTAGATTGCCAGCCCGTTCATCACCAGCAGGAAGGCCAGCAGGACGATAATGGCAGCGGAAGTGCGTTCGACGAAACCACGATCGATTTCGTCGGACCAGAGAAAGATTTGTACGGGCAGCACCGTGGCTGGCGAAGTCAGCCCTTCGGGCGGGGTGGCCACGAACGCGCGCATCCCGATCATCAGCAGCGGCGCGGTTTCACCCAGCGCGCGGGCCATGCCAATGATCGTACCGGTCAGAATGCCGGGCAGGGCCAGCGGCAGAACATGGTGGAACACCGTTTGCACCCGGCTTGCCCCCACGGCCAGCGCGGCATCGCGGATTGATGGCGGCACGGCCTTGATCGCATTGCGCCCCGAAATCACGATTACCGGCATCGTCATCAGCGCCAGCGTCATCCCGCCAATCAGCGGGGCCGAGCGCCAGTTCGGAAACAGCCCAAGGAACACGGCTAGGCCCAGCAGGCCGAAAATGATCGATGGGACCGCGGCCAGATTGTTGATCGATACTTCGATCAGGTCGGTCCAGCGATTGCGCGGCGCGTATTCTTCCAGATAGACCGCGGCAAACACGCCGACCGGGAAAGCCAGCGCCAGCGTGACGAACATCGTGAACATCGACCCTTTGAGCGCGCCCCAGATGCCCACTGCCTGCGGCCCGGTGGCATCGCCGCGGGTCAGGAACCCCCAATCGATGGCGCGGACTAGCTTGCCTTGTGCGCTCAGCGTGTCAGCCAGCGGCTTCAGTTCAGGATGGCCATCGCCGCGCAGTGCTGCGGCCAGATCGTCGCTGGCCGGCAGCGCCACGATCAGCGTTCCCTGCAGCCGCGAAGGATCGCGCACCAGCGCATTGGCCACTTCGCGCCATGCCCCATCCTGCAACTGCGCTGCGCCGGCATCGCCCAGTTCCTTGGCGGCAGCGAAGGCCACCACATCCACCAACCCTGCGCCTTTCAGCGCATCGGTGGCACCGGGGCCTTGCAACTGCGCCGGGTCGATCGTCAGCATGCCCGCGGTGAAGTCGATCGCAAAGCGCAGTTCGGTGCGTTTGAACCCGCCCAGCGCATTGGCGCTCATGCTGATCAGCAGAAACGCGAGGACCAGCCCCGAAAACAGCACTGAGGCAAAGCCCAGCGCCTTGAACCGGCGTTCGGCCGCATAGCGGCGCTTGATCCGGGCGGCGGCGGTATCACTCATAAGCTTCTCGGAACCGCTTGACGACGCGCAGGGCGACAAAATTGAGCGTTAGCGTGACCAGGAACAACACCATCCCCAGCGCAAACGCAGACAGCGTGGCAGGGTGATCGAAGCTGCCTTCGCCGGTCAGCATGGCGACGATCTGGAACGTCACCGTGGTCATGCTTTCGAATGGATTGGCGCTGAGCCGCGCGGTGGCGCCAGCGGCCATCACCACGATCATCGTTTCACCGATGGCGCGGCTGACGGCCAGCATCACCCCGGCGACGATCCCGGGAAGGGCGGCCGGGATCAGCACCTTGCGGATCGTTTCCGATGGGGTTGCTCCCATGGCCAGACTGCCATCGCGCATCGCCTGCGGCACCGCGGTGATGCTGTCATCGGCCATCGATGAGACGAACGGGATGATCATGATCCCCATCACCACGCCAGCGGCCAGCGCGCTTTCGCTTGATGCGCTGGCAATGCCGATGGCGTGGCCGAAATCGCGGATCAGCGGGGCTACGGTCAACGCTGCGAAATAGCCGTAAACCACCGTTGGCACCCCGGCGAGCAGTTCGAGCAGCGGCTTCATCCACTTGCGCAGCTGCGGGGTGGCATATTGGGTGAGGTAGATCGCGCTCATCATGCCCAGCGGGATCGCCACGATCATGGCGATGATCGCGCCGATGAAGATCGTCCCCCAGAATAGCGGGACCGCCCCATAAGTATCGGATCGCACGGCGGAGGGATCGATCATCGGGTCCGGTCCCCAATGGGTTCCGAACAGGAAATCGACCGGATTGACGGCTTGGAAGAACCGCACGGTTTCGAACAAGAGCGATGCCAGAATCCCGAAGGTGGTAAAAATCGCCACCAGCGAAGCCACCAGCAGGCCGCCCATGACCATCTGTTCCACCCGCGTGCGGGCGGTGAAATCCGGGCGCAGCCGCAGGAAGGCATACGCGCCGCCGGCAAAGCCCAGCAGCAGCGTCACCAGGATACCGACTATCGAAAATTGCCCCATCGCCGCGCGGAACGGTTCAACCAGCGCGGCCGATTTGGGGTTGAACGCGATGGCGGTGCTGCCGCTGGCGATCGCTTGCGCTTCGGCAAGGATTGCATCGCGCTGAATGCCAAAGGCGGGCAGTGCGCCCGCCGCCGGATCTGCCAGCACTTTACCCAGCACCAGAGCCGGGCTGAGCGACGCCCACGCAATCGCAAAGATCGTTGCCGGAACTGCTGCCCACAAGGCCACGTACCAGCCGTGGTAATTGGGCAGCGAATGCAGTTCGCTGCCCCCGGCGCGGACAACCTTGCGCAAGGTCCACGCCCGGCCACGAGCCGCCAGCCAGCCGATCAGGCCCAGCCCAAGGGCGAGCAGGATAGGGATGGCTGGCGACATCGCGGGGCGTTCCTTTGCGGCTTACTTCAGTTCGCTCGGATCGAGCAGGGTAAATTCGGCCGCGATCTTGGCGCTCTTGGCCTGTACCGCATCCGATGCCACGACCATGCCCTGCTTGGCCAGCAGCCCATCCTTGGCCCACGACTTCGCCCATTCAGCGACGAATTCCTTGAGGCCCTTGATCGCTTCGAGGTGGGCGGCCTTGACGTAGATGTACAGCGGCCGGGCACCCGGATAGCTGAAATCCGAAATCGTGGCATAAGTCGGCGCAACACCGCTGATCGTCAGGCCCATCAGCTTGTCAGCGTTTTCTTCGAGATAAGAATAGCCGAAGATGCCAATTGCCTTAGGATTGGCTTCAAGCTTCTGCACGATCAGGTTGTCGTTTTCACCCGAGTCCACATAAGCGCCATCGCCGCGCACTTCGCTGCAGACCTTGTCGTGCTGATCCTTGTCGCTGTCCTTCAGCGCCTTCATCGCCGGGTTGGCATCGCAACCCTTGGTCAGGATCAGTTCCTTCAGCGCATCACGCGTGCCCGAGGTGCTGGGCGGGCCGTAAACCAGGATCGCTTCAGCCGGGAGGACGGGGTTCACATCATGCCAGGTCTTGGCAGTGTTGGGCTTGCCATAAGGATTGGCGGCCAGTGCCTTGTAGATGTCTTCCGGGGTCAGCTTGAGGCCAAGGCCGCCTTTGGCTTCGGCAAAGGCCACGCCATCAAGGCCAACCTGAATTTCGACGATCTTGTCGACGCCGTTCTTGGCGCAATCTTCGTATTCCGACTTCTTCATGCGCCGCGAAGCGTTTTCGATATCGGGGAACTGCACGCCAACGCCGGCGCAGAACAGCTTCATGCCAGCGCCGGTGCCGGTCGATTCGACGATTGGCGATTTGATCGCGGAATTCGATTTGGCGAGCGAATCCGCAACCGCCTTGGCAAACGGATAAACGGTGGAAGAACCAACCGCGCGGATTTGATCGCGCGAAGAATTCTGCGCACCGCCACAGCCGGCCAGCAACAACGAGGCGCCAGTGGCGATGCTCAGGAAAAGGGTGGACTTGTTCATCGACTCATACTCCGGATTGGAATGTCCGATGCCCCCTCTGGCCGCATTAGATGACACCTTTGTGACAGTCACGCGGCACCGTGATCAGTTGCGGGGAAATCAACCGATACGCGGGTGCCTTCGCCCAGCGTGCTGGCGATATCCAATTGCGCACGGTGGCGTTCGACGATGTGTTTGACGATCGCCAGGCCCAGCCCGGTCCCGCCCGAAGCCCGGCTGCGGCCGGGATCGGTGCGATAGAACCGCCGGGTCAGGTGGGGCAGGTGTTCAGGCGCAATGCCGGGGCCGTGGTCGGCCACGGTCAGGCGCACTTTGGCAGCGATGCCAGGTTCAACGCTGACCTGCACCGGCTGGTCTGGCCCGCCGTATTTCAGGGCGTTGTCGATCAGGTTGCGCAGCAGTTGCTCCAACTGCCCCGGATCACCCAGGACCATGCAGTTGCGGGCCGCGCTGTTGGCCGCCGCGGTGGCCAGTTCGACCCGTTCTTTGCCTTGCAGCGACGATACTTCGCCCACCACGCGCGCGGCCAATTGGGCCAGATCGATCGGTTCGGACGGGCGATCGTGCTTTTCCGCTTCGACGTGGCTTAGCGTCATTAGGTCTTCGACCAGCGACAGCATCCGCCGTGCTTCGCGCTGGACGATATCAAGGAACCGCTTGCTGGTTTCGGCATCGACCGCCGGGCCGCCATCGGCCAGCGTTTCAACATAACCGATGATCGCCGCCAAGGGCGTGCGCAGTTCGTGGCTGGCGTTGGCAACGAAATCGGTGTGCGCGCGGCTGACATCGGATTCGGCGGTGCGATCGCTTAGTTCGATCATCCAACGGGTCTGGTCGATGTGGCGGCGGGTCAACTGCCACAGGCTGCGCCCACCGGTGAAGCCGGGGATGCTGACGCTTTCGCCATCGCCCATTTCCAGCAGGCGCATTGCATCCGGGTGGCGCAGCGCGATCCGCGCGTCCTGCCCGCCGATATGATTGCCCAGCGCGGTGCGTGCGGCGGCGTTGGCCATGGTGATTCGCGTGCCATCCAACAGCAGCAGCGGCAGCCCCAGCGGTTCGATCGCTTCGCTGACGGCATCGCGCGATACGCCGGCGGCGTCGATCCGCTCGATCGGGATTTCGGGTTCCGGGGCCATCGCCCACAGCGACCCCACCCACAAGACCAGCACCGCCACCGCCAGCCAGATGTCAGCCCCTGCCAGCAGGATGCCGGCAACGGTCGCCACGGCCAGCACAATGCCGGCAAGGGGAAGGGGGCGCTTGTCAGTCATCGACCGGGCGCTTCTAGGCGAATGATGGGGGCGCAACCAGCCCGATCTGCCCGGCGAATGTGACAGTTGTGTTACAAGCCGGCGCTGGAACACTGCTTGGGGCTGCCGCACCCGCACGCAGGGCCAGTTACCAGCCAATTGCCGGCAGCCGCGGGGTAAAACATCGATGTGGGAAAACTTCCCCGGCGCGCCGGAATGGTGACCCCTACGGGAATCGAACCCGTGTTTCAGCCGTGAAAGGGCCGCGTCCTAGACCGCTAGACGAAGGGGCCACACCAGCTAGCGCCGGG